>JAIXZQ010000374.1 GCA_027489475.1 Methylophilus sp. | reverse complement strand
TCAGGCAATCTGCTTTTTTGCTGCGGGCCTAACACTATCGGATAAGAAATCAGCATATCGTCTACCATTCGCTGTACCGATTCCACGGACTCATAGCGCACAGCCACCCCGATGACGCTGGCTTGTTTTTTGCCATGCGCATCATAAAAGGTTTCTAGTTCTGGCATTTCTTCTAAACATGGCGGACACCAAGGCGCACAAAAATTCAGCACCAGCCACTGTCCGCGATAGTGCGCCAATTGATGGGTGCGGCCAGCGGTGTCTGTAAGACGCCAGCTGACGGGCGCTTCTACGGCAACACTGTGACTGATACAGGCAAACGCAATAGCCAAGCTGATGACGAAAGCACAGCGTCGCTTGAGACTGTCAGTGAACGCCTGCTTGCCTCCCTCTCTCTGCACATGCTGACTGCCCATACACCCCTCCGTCAAAAAAGCTTGATTCTGCTGGAATACTGTTGCTATACTAACCAGTATCTTAGTAGGTAATTTCAGCATTTGGCAAATTACTGATTCAACTCTAACAAACGCACACAATCAGACCTTTTCTGCAATTATCCTGTCTTTAACGGTTTAACCATCATCACCCTTTCTTACACGAGGCAATAATGAGCGACAACATTACCCATTTAAGCGACGCCAGCTTTGAACAAGAAGTTCTGCAATCCACGATTCCTGTGTTGGTGGATTATTGGGCAGAATGGTGTGGCCCATGCAAGATGATTGCGCCGATTTTGGACGACATCAGCAAAGAATATGCTGGCCGCCTGAAAGTGGCTAAATTGAATATTGATGACAACCAAAACACCCCGCCAAAATATGGCATCCGTGGCATTCCTACCCTGATGCTGTTTAAAAATGGCAATGTAGAAGCCACCAAAGTGGGCGCCTTGTCCAAGTCTCAACTCAGCGCGTTTATCGATAGCAACATTTAATGTTCTCCCCCGGTTTCCAGTCTGCGAAACCGGGTGTTTCTCAACCCCTCCGACGTCCCTCAATTCTGCGAGTCAGTCATGCACTTATCCGATCTTAAACATCTCCCTGTGACCGAACTGGTCGAAATGGCTATCGCCAACGATATTGAAAATGCAAGCCGCATGCGCAAGCAGGACTTGATTTTTGCTATCTTGAAAAACAAAGCAAAAAAAGGCGACAGCATTTTTGGCGACGGGACATTAGAGGTGTTGCCAGACGGCTTTGGCTTCTTGCGCTCACCAGATACGTCGTATCTGGCCGGACCGGATGATATTTATGTCTCACCGTCACAGATACGCCGCTTTAATCTGCATACCGGGGATAGTATTCAGGGTGAAATCCGCACCCCTAAAGATGGCGAACGCTATTTCGCCTTGGTTAAAGTCGACAGCGTCAACGATGATGCGCCTGAGAACACCAAACACAAGATTCTGTTTGAAAACCTGACGCCGCTGTTCCCCACCGTGCCGCTGACTTTAGAGCGCGATATCCGCGGTGAAGAAAACATTACCAGCCGCGTGATTGACATGATTGCGCCCATTGGTAAAGGCCAGCGCGCCTTGCTGGTGGCCAGCCCCAAAAGCGGTAAAACAGTGATGCTACAAAATATTGCGCATGCCATCACCGCCAACCATCCCGACTGTATTTTAATTGTCTTGTTGATTGATGAGCGGCCTGAAGAAGTGACCGAAATGACCCGCTCAGTGCGTGGTGAAGTGGTGGCTTCGACGTTTGATGAACCGGCGACCCGGCATGTGCAAGTGGCCGAGATGGTGCTAGAAAAAGCCAAACGCTTGGTCGAACATAAAAAAGATGTAGTGATTTTGCTAGATTCCATCACACGTCTGGCGCGTGCCTATAACACGGTGATTCCTTCCTCTGGCAAGGTATTGACCGGCGGTGTGGACGCCAACGCCTTGCAAAAACCTAAACGGTTTTTTGGTGCCGCGCGTAACGTCGAAGAAGGCGGTTCACTGACCATTATCGCCACTGCATTGGTGGATACTGGCTCACGTATGGACGATGTGATTTACGAAGAATTTAAAGGCACGGGCAACATGGAGATTCACCTCGACCGCCGCATGGCCGAGAAACGCCTGTACCCTGCCATCAACGTCAACAAATCTGGCACCCGTCGCGAAGAGTTGCTGCTGGAAAAAGACGTGTTGCAAAAAATCTGGGTATTGCGCAAATTGCTCTACCCAATGGACGACCTCGAGGCGATGGAGTTCTTGCTCGACAAAATCAAGGCCACCAAAACCAACAACGATTTCTTCGATAGTATGCGTCGTGGTTAATCGGGTCGCGGGCGGGGGTCAAACCGCCCATTTTATTTATGACGACTATTTTCAGATAGCCCTTGATAAACGCCGCGATTTCATAGATAATCGCGCGTTTACTGCAACTGCTTAAGATTAGAGAGAAAGCATGAAAGCTGATATTCACCCAAACTATCCGGAAATCAACGTCACTTGTAGCTGTGGCAATAAGTTCAAGACACGTTCCACATCCGGCAAAGACCTCAACATCGAAGTGTGTTCACAATGCCACCCGTTTTACACTGGCAAACAGAAAATTGTTGACACCGCTGGTCGCGTTGAGAAGTTCCGTCAGAAATACGGCATGTAATTGCGCACAGCGCATGTTACAAAAGGCAGCCTCGCTGCCTTTTTTGCTTTTTAAGCTGGCGGCTTTGCAATTTGTAGCCGCTTTTTTCAGTCACAGACACGACAATTTTGCGCGCGCGAGTGATAATAACAACTCTGCCTAGCGTCCCTTTTGCGAGCCCCTCTGCATGCAGTTTTATATCGATCATGACTGGCAAGAAAACATGGCCACCCCACGCGCCAAAGTCGGCGAGCGCGCGAAAACGCACTTGCTGGTATTGCTGTGTGCCATCTGGCTATGTGTCGGTCTGATTGGGCACTCGCCTTGGAAACCCTTTGAGTCACAATCTATCAGCATCATACACACGCTGATAGAGCATCCCTTTCTGCACGCGCAAAGCTGGATACATGGCTGGTGGATTGCGCCCGTGTCGGCCGGTCATCCATTGCTGGAAACACCGCCGCTTTTTTACTGGGTAGCCACGGGGTTTACCCACCTGTTTACGCCACTACTGCCAGCGCATGACGCTGCCCGCCTGAGCGTGGGGCTATGGATGTTATTGACCCTGTTGATGACCGGCTTAAGTGGGCGTGAATGCTGGAACCTAGGCGCTGGCCGTCAAACCAATTTTATCTTGATTGGCTGCTTGGGGCTGGTGGTAAGCGCGCATACCTTGATGCCAGGCGTCGCCGCATTGAGTGGCATTGCCATGGCGTTTTATGCACTGGCGTTAGTGATACGCAAACCCGGCCGCAGTGTGTGGTTATTAGCCAGTGGTTTACTGGTTGCATTTTTAGCAGGCGGGGTCGTGCCAGCGCTGATGGTGTTGCTGACCGTCGCTGCCTTGCTGTGTTTGCCAAGCGTGAGACAACATCCGGCCAGCATACGCAGCCTGTGGTTAGGCGTGTTGTTAGCACTGCCAGGCATGCTGCTGTGGGGTTGGCTCTGTCAGCGCTGGGCCCCGCTGCAATGGGCGCACTGGTGGCAGTCACAGTGGCTCGTTTTATGGCCAAGTAATCATGCTTATTTTCTGCGCACTTTAGCCTGGTATGCGTGGCCTGCGTTGCCCTTTGCCTTATGGGGTGCTTGGCGCTTTAGGCATGCGTTGCTCCACACCTATCGCTTTCAATTGACAGGTCTGTTTTTTTGCATCGCCTTTGTGCTGACGGGATGGTTTAGCGAGCGGAATGAAGCCAATTGTTTACCGATGTTGGTGCCTTTAACCGTGCTGGCCGCAGGCAGTATCGAAACACTTAAGCGCGGGGCGGCAGGCGCGCTCAACTGGTTTGGCCTGATTTTGTTTGGACTGTTAATCAGTATTGCGTGGATAGGCTGGGTTTCCATGCTGACCGGCTCACCCCTCAAATTATATCAACGTCTGAGTTTTCTCTCTGGTCTTGAGACGATACGGTTTAACTTGTTATACGGCGCCATTGCCGTGGCAGTGACCTTGATTTGGCTGTCGATTTTACTGCGCGATAAACATTCTAACCGTTCCAGTGCCACCAACTGGGCCATAGGCATGACCTGTGCATGGACAGTATTTATGAGTTTATGGTTACCGATGATAGAAGCTGCACGTACCTATAGACCGCTGTTTGAAGACCTGCGTCGCCACTTGCCCGCACACTATCGCTGTATTGATAGTCAATCGATTGGCAGTTGGCAACAAGACCTGTTGCATTACCATGCCAATATACGCTTGCACGCCCAAACTGCGGCCAGTGCATCGCAGTGTGATTTGTATTTGATTGAAGATCAGCCGGGTAAGCGCCGTGTGATTCCCGGGCCAGAATGGCAGGTGATTTGGCAAGGCATACAAACTCGACAAAATCGCGAGTCATTTAGATTACTACAGCGTCGATAGATCATTAATGCAGTTGGCTGCGACCGCGGCCACGACCAACGTAGGAATCACTCAATAAGCGCCAGCGCCTTGGTGGGCGCCTCTCAACGCATCACACGCGTGAGTTTATTACGCCAGTAAATGTTGCTGTATGGCCGCCAACACTTTGGGATGCAAGCCCTGCCCTTGCTGAGTCTGCACATGCGCATTCAGAGACTGCAACATGACAGAGTTCCAGAATTTTTTGAGATGGGACGCAATTTCACGTTTCGCCTCTTCTTCATCGGGGTTTGCCTCAAAGAAATCGCCGATTTGATTGGCCATTTTAATCAGTTTTTCTACATCCATCGCATCCACTCTTTTTTGATTTGTCTATTCAAAACAACCACCCAGCTTCACGGTGACATCAGATCAATTGACCGCTATAAACCACGCATTGCCCTGGGCGGGTAAACCCCACCAGCAATACATCGTGCTCATTGGCCAAACGCGCAGCCAGCGCAGTGGGGGCAGACATCGCCACCAAAGCATGGCCACCTGCCATCATCACTTTTTGCACCATCTCGTAACTGGCACGGCTGGTGGTCAGCACCCAGTGCGTTTGCCAAAAGCGAGCGCCTAAATCAACATTCCGTTGAGAGTCACGCAGCAAACTGCCAATTAGTTTATCCAACGCATTATGCCGCCCCACATCCTCGCGCACACTGAGCACCTGACCGTCAGCGTCTACCAGCGCACAAGCATGGGTCGCCCCGGTGGCTTGCTGTAGCGGTTGCAGCGCTTTTAGCGCTTGCAATCCATGGTCTATAGCCTGTTGCGTCAGCGCGACGCAGGATCCCTGCAGGGGTTGGCTAGGTTGTTTAAATACTTGCTGCAAGCTTTCTGCGCCGCATAACCCACAACCGGTGCGTCCTGTGAGGTTGCGGCGCTGCGCCTTGAGCGCATTAAACTGCGCACTTGCCAGCTGAATATGCACTTCTAAGCCTTGCAAGGTCTGGCCTAGGGTTGCAGACTGTTTATCTGTCCCTTGCGCCGACAATTTTTTGTCAGCGCCTGCTGTATGTACGGGGTCATAGATCGCCCACAGTTCGATACTGTAAATCTGCGCACGCTCGGTAATAATGCCTTCGGTCAAAGAAAAGCCGTAAGCAAAGTCTTCAAGGTCAGCCGGGCTAGCCAACATCACCACGTGCGAAATCCCGTTATACACCAGCGCAATTGGCACCTCTTGTGCCAGCGCATCCAGAGTGACGGCAACGGTTCCCGCTTGCCAACGGCTGACAGCGCGCTGCTCACAAGCGGCGGCGGCAGGCATGGCCTGCCATTCTTCTCGTTCCTGCCCCTCGCAGGCCACCGCCGCGCTATCGCGGTCTACCATTAAGACACAACCGTTTGTGGATCTAAGCCAGACAGCTCAATTTGGGTATCACTAAAGGCACGGTACTGCTTTTGCCAATCCGACAGCTGATTGACTTTAGAGACCTGCACTGCCGTGACTTTATACTCAGGGCAGTTGGTCGCCCAATCGGAGTTATCGGTGGTAATCACATTGGCACCCGACTCCGGGTGGTGGAACGTGGTGTACACCACACCGGCC
>JAIXZQ010000007.1 GCA_027489475.1 Methylophilus sp. | reverse complement strand
GTATGTCTTTAGTCACTACCGCCCCTCCTGCCCGCCTGTTTATCGGCCTGCTGTCTGGTACCAGTTTAGATGGTGTGGATGCCGTGTTGGTCGAGGCGTCATCGGCAGGGATACAGCAACGGGCAACGCATTTTGTGCCTTATGCAGAACCCTTGCGGCAGACCCTGCTGGCTTTGCATACGCCAAGTCTGGGCGAGCTGGATGTCGCGGCTCAGACCGCCAATCAACTGGCTGAGGTCTACGCCAACACTGTGCACGGCCTCTTGCTGCAGGCTGGGGTCGCCGCCAGTGCGGTGACGGCCATAGGCTGTCATGGGCAAACCATACGGCATTGTCCTGAATTGGCCGATGGACTCGCTTATACCTTGCAGCTTGGCAACCTGGCCAGACTGGCTGAACTGACGGACATCACAGTTATCGGCGATTTTAGAAGCCGTGATATTGCAGCTGGCGGACAAGGTGCGCCTCTGGTACCGGCCTTTCATCAGGCAGCATTTAGCCACCCAGACCAGCATCGTGTGATTTTAAATATCGGCGGCATTGCCAATGTGAGCAACCTGCCACCCAATGCGCGCGTGACGGGCTTTGATACAGGGCCCGGCAATCTATTATTAGATGCTTGGACACAACAACACACCGGCGCGCGTTATGATGCCGGCGGCCAGTGGGCAGCTGGAGGAACCGTGGATTCGGCTTTGCTCGCGTCGCTATTAAGCGAACCCTATTTTTCTTGGCCAGTACCCAAAAGTACAGGGCGAGATTTGTTTAACATGCACTGGCTCACCACCGCACTCAACCAGGTACAAATTACGCCACAGAATGTGGCGCGTACTTTGCTTGAATTCACCATAGAAAGCATCCTCATCGCCTTGCGCCAGCATTGCGCTGGGGCGCAGGCGCTGTATGTGTGTGGGGGGGGCGTGCATAACCAGGCCTTGATGCAAGGCTTGGCTGAACGCTGTGGCATGCCTGTGGCCAGCACAGAGGCGCTGGGTGTAGGCGCAGACTGGGTAGAGGCCGTGGCTTTTGCTTGGCTGGCGCAACGCTGCGTAGACAGCCTGCCTGGGAATCTGCCCGCAGTGACGGGCGCACGTGGACCCCGCATTTTGGGCGCGATGTACCCGCGTTAATGGTGCAGGATTCACTAAAATAGGGCATTGATTGTGTGGCCCTTGCGTAGCGCAACGCGTATAGCAACGATTGCGTATAATTTAACCGATTTGATAAAAACTGAGTGTACTATGGCCAGCAAAGCAACCATTACTTTTGACAACGACCCGCAGTCTATCGAGTTGCCGGTCTTAAAAGGCAGCTTGGGGACGGATGTCATTGATATCCGCAATTTGGGTAAACATGGGTATTTCACCTTTGACCCTGGCTTTATGTCTACCGCGGCCTGTAACTCAGGCATCACATTTATCGATGGTGAACAAGGCCTGCTGTATTACCGCGGCTATCCAATTGAACAACTGGCTGAAAATTGCGATTTCCTCGAAGTCTCACACCTATTATTAAATGGCGAATTGCCGACCTTGCCGCAACGCGAGGCGTTTGTTGGCACCATACGCCAACACACCATGTTGCATGACCAGATGAGCAATGTGTTTAGAGGCTTTAGACGCGATGCACACCCTATGGCGGTGATGATTGCCGTGGTGGGCGCCATGGCCGCGTTTTACCCAGACAACAACAACGTGAGCGATCCGGAATCCCGCAAAGTGGCGGCCATGCGCTTGCTGGCCAAAGTCCCTACGATTGCCGCATGGAGCTATAAATACAATCTAGGCGAGCCGTTTATGTATCCCAAAAACAAATTGGGCTATGCTGAAAACTTTATGCACATGATGTTTGCCACACCGTGCGAAGACTACGTGCCTAACCCGATTTTGGCGCGCGCCTTTGAGCGTATTTTGATTCTGCACGCTGACCATGAACAAAACGCCTCAACCTCCACGGTCCGGCTGGTGGGCTCCAGTGGTGCCAATCCGTTTGCCTGTATTGCCGCGGGCATTGCCTCGTTGTGGGGACCCTCGCACGGTGGCGCCAATGAAGCCACCCTGAATATGCTGGAAGAAATCGGTGATGTCAGTCGTATTGGTGAGTTTATCAAGCGCGCGAAAGACAAGAGTGATAGCTTCCGCTTGATGGGCTTTGGCCACAGGGTGTACCGCAATATGGATCCACGCGCCTCTATCATGCGCAAAACCTGCCATGAAGTGCTGAACGAACTCGGGCTACACGATGACCCTATGTTCAAACTAGCGATGGAGCTGGAAAAAATCGCGCTCGAAGACGAGTATTTTGTATCGCGCAAGCTGTATCCCAATGTCGATTTTTACAGCGGCATTGTCATGCGTGCCATGGGCATTCCCAACTCGATGTTCACCGCCATTTTTGCGCTGGCACGGACTGCAGGCTGGATTTCACAATGGTGTGAAATGAATGCAGACCCTGATCAGAAAATTGGCCGTCCACGCCAGTTATATGTAGGGTCTGAACGACGCGAGTTTGTGCCGCTGCACGAGCGCACAGCATCGGTCTAAAGACGGATGAGACGAATAAAAAACGCCGGGCACGTCCGGCGTTTTTTGAGGGGTATTGCACAGAGGCGTAGCGGGGAAGACCCACAACGCTGGCGCAAAATGCACGCCTAGCGCTTAGACTGAGAACGAGCTACCGCAGCCACAGGTGGTGGTGGCATTGGGGTTACGAATCACAAATTGCGAGCCTTGCAGACTGTCAGTGTAATCAATCTCAGCGCCCATCAGATATTGCAGGCTCATGGGATCAATCAATAAGGTCACGCCGTCTTTATCGACTTGCGTGTCGTCATCGTTCACCTCTTCTTCGAAGGTAAAGCCGTATTGAAACCCAGAGCAGCCGCCGCCGCTGACAAATACGCGCAGTTTGAGATCAGGCGAACCTTCCTCATCAATCAGTTCTTTCACTTTTTTGGCCGCATTGTCGGTAAACACCAATGGGCTAGGCATTTCTAGAGTGGCTTCAGTGGTCATGGATGACTCCTAATAACGTTCATTGATAACAATGGGGCTGATGTTGCAGTTTTCAAGTCTGGTCTGACAAATCATTGTCAGTGGCATCGTTTAAATGAATCAATCTGCCTTCAATCACCGCCCCGGTGTGCATTTCGAGAGATTTGTAATATAAGTCGCCGACGATACGGGCTTTGCTTTGCAGTTCAATAAATACTGGCGCTTTGACCGGCCCGCGTATCGTGCCATTAAGCACCAGCTTAGACGCTTCGACCGCACCAGTGACCGCACCGTTCTCGCTGATAATCAGCGTACTCGGATGGTCACGTTTTTCAATCACATTACCCACAATCAAGCCATCCACCCGTAAACCGCCTGCAAATTGCATATTGCCAGTGATGTGCGTTTCATGTCCCACTAAGGTATCAATATGGCTGTCTATATGTACACTTTTTTTGAAAAAAAACATGGTGCGTCTCGCGTGACTGTGTGGCTGCAAATAGCGGCTGGCGGCAAAAGGCGTCCAGCAGGCTAACGTTTGGTCATATTTTTATAAAACAGTAATTCTTCTTTCAGCTTGATGTTCTCATCCTGCTGCGCCGTCAGGGTTTTGGCCATATTATTGCTGGTGGCCAGTTCTACTTGCAGCTCGCGTTGTGAGGCAATCAATTTTTTTTGCAACTCCAAGTTTTCGGCAGTGACCTGACGCAAGCGCAGGCGCACAATCTCCCCCTCGTCGTCATGTAAGACATAGTATGCCAAGGCAAAGCCGGTGAGCAGATAGGCGGTCGCCAGTATGCCCTGAAAATACCAAGGCCGATGCGAACGCACGGCCACTTGTTTGGCCGTCAGACCAAAGTGGTTTCTCAAACGTCTGCGTATCGGTCTAATCATTATGGCAACAAAGGCAGCACTTGCAAACCGGTATCCGCGGGCAAATCAAACATCAAGTTCATATTTTGCACCGCTTGTCCTGAGGCGCCTTTGACCAGGTTGTCTTGCACCACCACCAACGTCACATAATCGTCAGGCTGGCGAGTGATAGACAAGCGTAACACGTTGGCACCGCGCACCGAGCGGGTATCTGGCAACACCCCAGCAGGCATCACATCGACAAAAGGCGCATCGGCATAGCGCTGCGCATAGACGGCTTGCAAATCTTGGCTACGACCCTGCGCGTTGAGTTTGACATGCAAAGTGGTGAGCATACCGCGTATCATCGGAATCAAGTGTGGCACAAAAATCAGACGCACGTCATCGTTGCCTGACAGTTTTTTTAATTGCGCCAGAATTTCAGGATGATGTCTATGACCGGCAACGCCATAAGCGCGCAGATTATCGCTGGCCTCGGCAAACAATGTGGCCACCTCGGCCTTGCGCCCAGCGCCAGATACGCCAGACTTGGCATCGGCAATAATTGGCACTGAAAAATCCAACCAACCTTGCTCAAGCAAAGGCGCAAGCCCTAACAGCACCGTGGTGGGATAGCAGCCGGGATTGCCGATGACTTGCGCTTGTTTGACGGCATCGGCATATACCTCTGGCAAGCCATAGACCGCTTGACTGAGAATGTCTGTGCAGCTATGCGGCAGTTTGTACCAGTGTTCGAATTCTGCGGCGTCCTGCAAACGGAAGTCAGCGGCTAAATCAATGACTTTGACACCCGCAGTAACCAATGCGGGCGTTTGCGCCATGGCCACGCCATGCGGCGTGGCAAAAAACACCACATCGCATTGGGTGAGATCCACCTTGGCCGGATCGCTAAATATCAGCGGCACTACGCCGCGCAAACTGGGAAACAGGTCTGCCACCGGCAAGCCAGCTTCACCGCGCGAGGTAATCACCTGCAACTGTACCTGCGGATGTCTAGCCAACAAGCGTAACAGCTCTACGCCGGTATAGCCTGTCCCCCCTACAATGCCAACTTTAATCTTGTTCATCTTGCATTTATCTCACATGGTCTCGTCTGCGGGCTTAGACCTAAAAAGTTAATAAATATAAATGAAAAAGGCCGCCAATGCGACCTTTTTGCATAACAGACGAAAGTCTGAACTGAATTAACGCTTGGAGAATTGCTTACGACGACGTGCTTTACGCAAACCAACTTTTTTACGTTCGACTTCACGTGCATCACGCGTTACAAAACCGGCATGTGACAATGCACTCTTCAACGCTGCATCATAATCAATCAGCGCACGGGTAATGCCATGACGTACTGCACCGGCTTGACCGGATTCACCACCGCCGTGGACGTTGACCAAGATATCAAAAGTACCCGTGTTGTTGGTCAACTCCAAAGGCTGACGCAAAATCATGCGAGAGGTCTCACGTGAGAAGTACACATCAGCAGGTTTGTCATTGATGACGATATTGCCGCTGCCGGACTTCAGAAACACACGAGCCACGGAGCTTTTGCGGCGGCCTGTGCCGTAGTTATATTTACCGATCATGTTTTATCCTAATCGTCTTTTATTAGATGGTTAATGGTTGCGGTTGTTGTGCGCTATGCTCATGCTTGTCGCCGGCATAGACCTTCATTTTTTTGATCATGGCATAGCCCAATGGACCTTTAGGCAACATGCCTTTCACCGCTTTTTCCAGTGCACGACCTGGAAAACGGTCTTGCATTTTGGAGAAGGTGGTTGTGGTAATCCCACCTGGATAACCTGAGTGACGGTGATACAGCTTGTCACCGGCTTTGTTACCAGTCACTTTAATCTTGTCGGCATTGATCACAACGATGTAATCACCGGTATCTACGTGTGGAGTGTAAATAGCTTTATGCTTGCCACGCAGACGGTGAGCGATAGCGCTGGCCAGACGACCTAAAACCAAATCTGTGGCGTCAATGACGAACCAGTCACGTTGCACTTCATGCGATTTTGCTGAAAATGTTTTCATTTTATAACGACCAAGTTATAGCGTGTAAATTAAGAGGCCGGATTATAAGCTAGCATCGGAAAGCTTGTCAACGGATTATTCAAAAACTGCTTCACCCTCTCGACAGACAGTGTAACGCACCCCGTCCTGACCCTATTCATCAAAAATGGTGCTCTTTTTGTGGCGTATTTGTCAGTAAAAGCCTATTGACACCGAATTAATTGTATTTTTTTAGTTCATGCGTGTACATGCGCTAGACTTACAAGTGTTATATTAGCCTAACTTTAATAGCTTACCTTTTAAACTTAAAGTAAATTGTTATGATTCGAGTGACGCTTTAACGTTGGATGAAGATTATCAAGCGCATCCATATCCAGATGACCACTCGCAGATGACATACTTAACTATGCGCGCCAAACAAACACCACTGACGGTTACCCGTCCAACCCTGCGCCCCATACCGCGCTTGGGCTGGCTAAGCATGGGCTGTCTGCTGATGGGCGTGGCGCAGGTTGAGGCCGCAGTATTGCCAGAACTGCATATTGACTCCGCCTCTGGCCAAGCCTTATTGGCGCGTTTAGATGTACACATTCGCCACCAAAATGTCGATGTTGCCTGTTTTAGTCTGTTACAACAGCCTGCCCAACCCACAACTCAACTGGATTACACCACATTGGGCGCACACCATGGACAACTTTTACTCTGGTCTGACGCACCGTTAGCCACATCCACTGATTTCACACTGACTGACCGCTGTCAGAAAAAGCGCTGGTCTTTTAGCATACAGCCTGACAGTACGCATAGTAAGGTAACAGACGCCCTGCCTTCTCAACCGGCTTCTGCAGCCGCGGCTGTAGAGGTGACTGCTGCCGCACCTGCCAGCACAGCCTCAGCGCAAGGGCTAGAAAACACAGACACGCAAAATACCATACCGCTTGAGGCCTACACGCGCTTGCAGGCGCAAATCAGTGCGCTACAACGTGACTTTGCGACCCTGCACGCGAAGTCAGACGCGCTTTACGCCAGCAATCTATCGCAGGCGCAGATGATGGCCGCCTTAAAAACCGAGCTGTTGTCCTTGCAACGTGAAAACGAATTACTACGCACACTGGTCTCGGTACTGGGCTTAGCGCTGCTGGCCAGTGGGTTTTTCTTTGCCGCTTGGCTGAGACGCCATGCCGCGGTGCCGACCTTACGCAAACAGAAAGCCACGGCGCAAGCCAAGTCGCAAAGCCCTGTGACACATCCACCTGGGAGCCGGTTTGCTAGCACGCAACCGCCTGCACACCCTGGCTCACCACTGTCTTCGCCAACCTTGCCACCGGGTCGCTTAAAAACCGTTCCGCCGCAAGCCAATGATGACGCCGTCAGCCCACCTACGCAGCCGGGTAAACTCAGCTCACAACAAAGCACCCATGCCGCCATGCAAGATGCTTCGCGCTTGCTGACTCACGGCCGTATTAATCAAGCCATAGAGCATTTACAACAACACTTGGCCAAGCATCCAAAAAGCTCG
>JAIXZQ010000035.1 GCA_027489475.1 Methylophilus sp. | reverse complement strand
TGGGCTTAGTCACCATTGCCACCTTTTTCTCGTTGGCCCACGAACTGGCAAGGATGTGGCATGCCGGAATGGTGGGCTTGGGCGATTTGTTGCAGCTGTTTTTATATTTGGAGGTGTTCTCCATGATTAACAGCTATTTTGGCTCCGGCAAACTGCCTATGCGCTACCCGATCTATATTGCCATGGTGGCGTTAGCGCGCTACCTGTTGCTAGATATGAAAGAGATGACCGAAACGCATATGTTAGCGGTTTCGGTGGCGATTTTTATTTTGGCGGTGTCAGTCTTGGTCATGCGATATGGCCACGCACGCTATCCCTACGAGGATATCCCTGAACAGAAAAGGGATCTGCTCTAACAAAAAAAGGCGCTGTGAGAGCGCCTTTTTCGTTTCTTTCGCGCACAATTCAATTACGCACAACTATGCATTGGCTAATTGTTGGCCTAGGAGGGTCACCTGATTGCGGCCTTGCGCTTTAGAGGTGTACAGCGCCTGGTCGGCACGACCGACAAAGCTGTCCATGGTTTCACCCAATTGATAAGCCGTCACGCCCAATGAAATGGTGATATTAGAAATCAGTTTTTGCGTCACATTGTTTTTAATGGTGATGGCAGCCACTTGTTTACGAATGTTCTCAGCAATTTCTTTCGCCGTTTCGAGCGGGGTGTTGGGCAACAACACAATAAACTCCTCGCCGCCATAGCGTGCGGCAGTATGTGTGTTGTGGGTAAATTTTTGCAGAATCTTGGCCACGGCCTGTATCACCTTGTCGCCAAATAAATGACCGTAACTGTCGTTAACCTTTTTAAAATGGTCAATATCGGCAATAAACAAACAGACCTCTTGCTGTGGCGTCGCTAAACATTTATGTAAAGTGGCATCAAAGCCTTTGCGGTTCATCAGGCCTGTTAAGCCATCAGACAAGGCCTCTTGCTTGGCCTTCACAATCTCGGTTTTCAATGCGCTAATTTCGTCTAGGCTGTTTTCTAACTTGCCCTTGAGCGATTGCATCGAGGTTTGCATTTGCAAGGTGTCGTTGAGCAACGCGCCGAGTTGATTGGCCAGTGAGGGCGC
Source organism: Methylophilus sp. (assembly GCA_027489475.1). Lineage (GTDB taxonomy): Bacteria > Pseudomonadota > Gammaproteobacteria > Burkholderiales > Methylophilaceae > Methylophilus. The sequence continues at coordinate 2,583 of JAIXZQ010000035.1, read as the reverse complement.
CAATGCTTGCAGGTCGTGAGACCACGCATCCAAGGTCTTGCTAAATTGTGAGGTGTCTTGCCCTGCCTGCACCGCAGAGTGATTCATGTCGGTGACCACTTGGTTAAAACGTTCTACCAACACTTTTGCACTGTCAGGATCTAAGCTGGCAATGTGTTTGTTATAAATGTGTGCAGTGGTTTTTTCGCTGAGTTTTTTTTCTTTTTCAATCAGCGCATTGACCTCTTGTATCAGTTTGTCGTGTTCGCCAGACGAATACTCATACCACACCGCATAACTGACGGGGTGGAAAGCAGCGTCTTGCTGCGACATATGCTGGATGGCTTGACGCAGGTATTCTGCGCTTTTTTCTTTTGTAATTTCGTATTGCATCATGGTCTTTCGCGATGTTAAATTCAACGCAATTTGTTATTGTTATAACGAATAGCTCTTATACATCTTTGGTTATCGGACGCACTGACGGTTTTTTTAGAGTGATTGCAAAAAAAATGTCATTTTTTGGTCTTTTTACTGTCATGTTGGCTGTTGAGCCTCGGATTCGCCGCCTTATACCACCCTTGCGCATGCCATGCACACCCACGATTTAATCACGTTAGTCAGCCTGCCGATGCCCTATGGTAAATACCAAGGACGCATGCTGGCTGACTTGCCTGGGCATTACCTAAACTGGTTTGCGCGTCATGGCTTTCCTGCGGGTGAGTTGGGGCGCTTATTGCAACTGATGCATGAAATTGACCACAATGGCCTCAAGCCATTGCTCGCCCCTTTAAGGGCGACCGCACCTGAAGCGCGCAAGCCGTCGACAGCGAGATAGCATGACTGCGATGGCCCAAGCACTATATCGTCAGGCAAGGACGCAATCACGGTGGCTTTGGCGCGGGGCGCTATTTCACGGGACACTAATCTTATTGTGGCTGGCCTTAACGTCTGGCATGCATGCGCACGCAGCGGAAGCTTGGCAATCGCCTGACTATTTGCAGCAAGCCTTTATTGAGGTGGCGCTGCGCAGCGAATATGTGCCGGGTAAACAGTCGGTACGTAAGTGGCAGCAGCCTGTCAGGGTCTGGCTGCAACATGATGCCGCCGAGGCGGAACAGCATACACGGCTCACGAGCAGCCATTTAAGACATCTGGCGCAACTGACGGGCTTAGATATTCATCAGGTGTCATCGCCAGCGGCGGCCAATCTGACGGTGGTATTTACCGATCTCGTGCATATGCCGGATGCGGTCAAGCAGCTCAGCGGTCAGGACAAGCCGCGCATTCCAGCAGATGCCGCTTGTTTATTTGGCATACAGACCGATGCCCGCAAAGCCATTCAACGTGCTTGGGTGGTCATTCCGGTAGATCATGCGCAAGAACATGGCATGTTGGTTGGCTGCATCGTCGAAGAGCTGACCCAAGCCATGGGACTGCCTAATGATTCAGACAAGGTGTTTCCGTCGATTTTTAACGATAAAACGCCAGAAGTGCTGTTGACCGGGCTAGATGGTCTACTATTAAAAATGCTTTATGCCACGGATATTCAGCCGGGCATGCGTGAACCCCAAGTGCGCCCTGTGCTGGCTCGGTTGATTCAACAATGGCAACAGGATGGCACGCTCGCGCAGGCAGAGCAACAGGTCAGGCAGTCTGAGCTGTATCAATGGTTGGGGTTTTAACGTCTTTGTGGACCGTCATCTCAGGGCTGCCGAGCCGCTGCCAGCATGGACTGCGCGTTGCACACTGAAGGCGGGAACCATTCCAGCAATCACCACCCAAATAAGCTACAATACCGCAACCCTGCCCAACGCTAACCTGTTTTGAGTGTGTTCATGCAAGAATTCTCCCGTCGTCGCCAGCAACTGATGGACAGCATGCAAACCGGCATCGCTGTGATTCCTACTGCACCTGAAGTTATCCGCAACCGCGACAGCCATTACCCCTACCGATTCGATAGCTACTTTTATTACCTGACTGGTTTTAAAGAACCTGAAGCTGTGCTGGTGTTGATCGCTGGCGCCCAACCACGCTCCATTTTATTTTGTCGCGACAAAGACATTGAGCGCGAAATTTGGGATGGGTTTCGCTATGGCCCAGAGGCCGCCAAAGCCACGTTTTGCTTTGATGAAGCGTTGTCTATTTCACACCTAGACACGGAGTTACCTAAGTTGATGGCCAATCAGCCAGCGCTGTACTTTAGTTTGGGTGCCGATGCACACTGGGATCAAAAAATCAGTGGCTGGCTCAATGCCGTGAAGGCGCAGTCGCGGGCAGGCTGGCAAGCGCCAACGGCGATACATGATGTGCGACAAGTGCTAGACCGCATGCGCTTGATTAAATCTGCATTTGAGATTGACCTGATGCGGCGCTCAGCCGCTATCGCTGCGACCGCACATAACCGCGCCATGCAAACCGTGACCCCCGCCCACTGGGAGCACCAGATTGAAGCTGAATTTTTGCACAGTTTTTATAGTCAAGGCGACCAAGCCCCAGCCTATACCAGCATTGTGGCAGGTGGTGCCAACGCCTGTACCCTGCATTACAACGCGAATAATGCACCGCTGAAAGACGGTGACTTGTTACTCATTGATGCCGGCTGTG
>JAIXZQ010000193.1 GCA_027489475.1 Methylophilus sp. | reverse complement strand
GACACGGCAGCAGACGATGGCCCGCACATGCATATGGTGGATATCCCCGCGTTGCATGTCAGTGAGCCAACCGAATCGCAACATTTTCATTGGCATTTGCATGCCGATAAATCACTCGGTCAGGTCGTAGTGCTGGGCTTAGCGATTGAGCAAGATTCCCTCCTTATGGCGCTGCTGTCTACCTTGTCTGCTTGCTGGACCTTAGCATGGTTGCCGCTATACAGCTTGCTCGCAGTTTGCATCTGTAGTTTCTGCTGGCATGTCTACCGACAGACCCATCCACCGCGTTACGCGTTTATCCCTGCTTCTCCGCACGCACCGCGTGCCCCACCGCTCGCCTGAACTTCTTTTTGGTGCCCATTGCTGATGCATGGGTCATCTTTAGATGTTCAGGAGCAACCATGTCTCTTATCAAAGTCGGCGATGACTATTCGCCGCAACCGCAATACACGCGAGGCTATCCACCGCTGCCCTTGGGCAGCGGTATGCTGGGCGGACTGCTACTCGGCTTAAGCAGCCTGTTATTCGCCGCTGAGCCAGTGCCACTTTCTACGGCTACCACGCCCAGCCATGCGTACAGCACGGCTCAGCCCAAGGTGAGCAAGCCCAGCGACGGGCAGACTGAGCCAAAAAAACCTGTGCCGTTAAGCCTTTCCTTGAAATTAGCGTCGGATACGTCGCCGCGGCAGGGGGATGCTGGCAACCCGCCTGCAGCAACCACTTCAGCGACATTGCTAGAGTCCTCGACCGCGCATGAAGACACCGTCACGGCCAATGTACGCCTCAGCTTGCGTGATGTATTAAGCCAAGTGGTTGCCATACACCCGCAACAAGCGTTGTTGGCGGCGCATCAACAGATGGTACAGGCACGAAAAATCATGGCAGAAAGCTGGCTGCCACTGGCGCCCACGGTCGGCTTTTCGCATCAGAGCGATGCTTTGATCAGTCGACGTAATGAGCGTGAATGGCAGGCACAAATGCAGATTCCGCTCTGGTTGCCTGGCCAAAAACAAGCACGTGGACAGGTGGCGTCTTTGGCGGATGACAGCCTGATACAAGAACGCGCCGCCTTACAACATCTTGCCGCTGACTTGCTTCGAAATGCCGTGTGGGACATTGCCCTGCGGCGCAATGAGGTCAGTCTGGCAGACCATCGGGTGCAAGCGTTGCGCAGTCTGCGCGACGATGTGCACAAGCGCTTTCAAGCGGGTGAAGTGGCTAAACTGGAGCTGATGCAGGCAGAGCAAGAGCTGTTGCAGGCTGACCGTCAGCGGGTCACCGCTGAGGCCGAACTCATGCATGCGCAGTTTCGCTATTTGCAACTCACCGGCTTGCATGAAATGCCCGCACAGTTAGAAGAGCCGCTGTCGGCCCGCACAGACTTTACGCAATCGCCGTTTTGGCAAGCGGCCGAGGCCAGAGTCAGGCTGGCCGAAGGGCAGCGCGACTTGACCGCCATCGAGCAGCGGCAAAATCCGCAACTCACGCTCAACACGCGCACTATCCAAGGCGGCTTTGACTATGCTTTTAACAGCAGCATGGGGGTGGCCATTACCATCCCCTTGCAGTCAGAAGTGCAACGTGCGCCCTTGCTGGCTAACGCCGAGCAAAACATTGGTGATGCGCGCAGTCAGTTGGAAAGCCTGCGCCGCCAGTTAGAAACCAATTTGCATGAGGCCGAGCACAATCTGCATGTCAGCCGTCAAGAGTTGCAGTTAATCACGCAGCAGCACGCGCTGGCCAGTGAAAATGCCAGACTGGCGCGTAAAGCCTATCGGCTCGGTGAAATCGATTTAAATCCTTTGTTACGCCTGCAACTGCTCGCCTTTGAGGCTGAGCGTGCCTTGAGCAATCAAACGCTGCAAGTGCAGTGGAACGTAGCTAAATACAATCAGGCGGTAGGAGTGTTGCCATGACAAGGTCAGTGTTTATCCATCATTTTTCTATGCGCTTGCGCGCCGTCGTTATCACTAGACGTTGGCATCTACCGCGTCGGATGACGATGCGTTGTTCTAGGCTGTTGATTGCCGCGGCCTTGGCCTTGTTATCGTTATCACGGCTACATGCAGCGCCTGCGCAGCACATGGCCTTGACCGCGCCACAACTGCAACAGATGCAAGTGCAATGGGCGCCGTTGCAAGCGGCCACCGATAGCGTGTCGGTGAGCTATCCGGCAGAAGTGCAGTTGCCCCCCGCTCAAACCCGCGTGGTCACTGCACCGCAAGCCGGGTTAATTACCCAGTTGACGGTCAGCGTGGGCGATAGGGTCAAGCAGGGTCAAGTGCTTGGGCAACTCAGCAGTCCGGATCTGGTGGCTTTGCAAAGCCAGTATCTGCAAAGCCTGACGCAGGCACTGCTACACAGCGAGGCTCTCAAGCGTGATCAAGCCTTGTTTAAAGACGGCATCATTGCACAGCGCCGCATGCAAGAGACACAAAGTGCCTACGATACCAGTCAGGCGCTGTTACACCAGCATGAGCAAACCTTGCGGCTCGCCGGCATGAG
>JAIXZQ010000231.1 GCA_027489475.1 Methylophilus sp. | reverse complement strand
GCAAAAGGTACACGCAGTGGTAACAACTGCCAAGCGCAACAATTGTTCTAATTGTTAGCAAGCGTTAAAAAGCACACCTTAGGGTGTGCTTTTTTTATGCCTCAGTCACCGCTAACTTTCCCAACGTCATCTACCTATTCGGGCTATACAAAAGTGCGCGCAGACTAGTCCGTATTTCATCTTTGTGACACGCGTTGCTTTCAAAATGGCAAGCCTCAACAAAGGCTTTATACCCTCCCTTGATTACGCTTGATAAACCGGAAATTGCCCGTGCTTAACCGTTTGATTTTTTTGTGTTGCCTACTGCATGCTACTTTAGTGCTGGCTGCGCCCGAGCCTCCAGCTGCCACCGTTGCCGAGACGCCAGTGGCTAACGATCGCTTTGATATTTTGGAGTATGTGGTCAATGGCAACAGCGTGCTTGGGGTGGGCGAGGTCGAAAAGGCCATTTATCCGTTTTTAGGCGAACAGCGCACCATCAACGATGTAGAAAGTGCGCGCAGTGCGTTAGAGCAAGCGTTTCATGATGCGGGTTATTTAACCGTGTTTGTCAGCATCCCCGAGCAAGAGGTGAATGCGGGGGTGGTGAAGCTCGACGTGCTTGAGGGCAAGGTGGAGCGCTTGAGCGTGGTGGGTGCCAATTATTATTCATTGGGCAAAATTCGCCAGCAAGTCGCTGAATTTAAAGAAGGTCATGTGCCGCATTTCCCCACCGTGCAAAAGCAGATTGCAGGGGTAAACATCAACCAAGACCGCGTGGTGGCGCCGGTGTTGCGGCCGGGTAAATCGCCGGGCATGGTGGAGGTTGATCTTAAAGTGGATGACAAACTGCCGCTGCATGCCAGCTTGGAGTTGAATGACCGTTATACGCCTAACACCACCCGCACCCGATTGGCGGGCAATGTGCGTTATGACAACCTCTGGCAGCGCGACCATAGTCTGAGTTTAGGCTTTCAAGTGACCCCAGAAGATACCAATCAAGTGAAGGTATTTTCTGCCACCTATGTGATTCCGACTGGCGGCGACTACTGGGCCATGTACGCGGTGTCTTCAAACAGTGATATCAGTGCGGTTGGCAACGTCAATGTACTGGGTAACGGTAATATTTATGGTCTGCGTTATATTCATCCACTGCCCAGCCCGACTAAGACCTTTAGCCACAACTTAACCGCGGGTGTGGATTACAAAGATTTTAAAGAAACCACCACGCTGTTGGGTTCAGACAGCTTTAACACGCCAATTGCCTACCTGCCTTTTTTGTTTGGCTATACCGGCAATCTATTGACCGAGAAAAGCACCACCAAGCTAGACCTTAATTTTATTTTTGGCACTAAAGGCTTGGGCAACAACGAGCAAGAGTTTGCCAACAAACGCTTTTTGGCGCGCCCCAACTATTCTTATCTACGTGGTCAGCTAGAACACACCCAAACCTTACCCGGTGAGTGGCAAGCCTACGGCTCATTTGGCGGTCAGGCCACCGGTGATTCACTGATTTCTAACGAGCAGTATTTTCTCGGGGGCTTAGATACCGTGCGGGGCTATTTAGAGGCCAGTGGCTTGGGCGATCAAGGCGTGAATGTGACCACCGAGCTGCGTACGCCGCCCTTGCAAAAGTTTTTGCCCGCGGTGCTGACCGACGCACGGTTGCTGGCGTTTTACGACTACGGTTACGCCAAGGTACGCGACCCGCTGCCGCGGCAGATTGCGCAATACATACTTGAATCCTATGGCCTAGGCTTGGAGTTAAAAGCCAAGCATGGCTTGTTTACCCGACTCGATTTCGCCAAGGCGTTACGCAGTGTGGGTACGGTGGAAGCCGGCGATTATCGTCTGCACTTCCGCGTAGGGTTTGATTGGTAAGTGATAGACAGTGTTGCTGAGGTGAATCATGAATAAATGGCGATTTAAATTGGTGTTTAGCAAGCGTTTGGGCATGGTGGTGCCGATTGCTGAGATTGCACGCAGCCCACGCAACCATGCAGGCAGTCCCGCGCACGTGTTGTCTGATGACGCAGGTGACCAAGCGGCCACACCACCCTCGGGCATCCCCTTGATGCGACTGGCCAGCCGCAGCGCCGCCTTGTGGTTGGCAGGCTGTCTGACCATCTTAGCGCCTGCCGCCTCTGCCCAAGATGCGAGTACTTTGCCTACGGGCGGCAATATCGTCACTGGCAACGGCGTGATAAACGTCAATAACAATGTCATGAACATCAATACCCTGACGGATAAAGCCACCATTCGCTGGGACAGTTTTAATATCGGCGCCAATGCCAGCGTTAATTTTGCCATGCCTTCCACGGCCTCTAGCGTGCTCAACCGGGTGATGGGCAGCTCTAAAAGTTTGATTGAAGGGATTTTGAACGCCAATGGCCATGTTTATCTGGTCAACCAAAACGGCATTTACTTTGGGGCAGGGTCGCAAATAAACGTCTGCTCATTAACCGCCACTACACTGGATAATCTGGCCAATAGCGCGATTGAAGATATTTATAACAAAGGCATTTTGTCTAACCCAACGGCCCCTGTGTTTTCATTTGCCGACGCCGTAG
>JAIXZQ010000293.1 GCA_027489475.1 Methylophilus sp. | reverse complement strand
GTTTTATTACCGACAAAGCTCACTTGTGGATCGGTGGTGGTGGCCGAAGGCGCGAACAGTTTGGCGACATCGCCCATATTGGTACTGATCGCGGTTTGAAGCTTGCTGGTATTTAAGGTTAACGCCCCGTCAGCACCACTGGTAATCCCAATATCCGCTAAAGTCTTAAAGGTGGTGCCCGTCGTAGACGGCGTAGACAGCATGCTCTTCAGCCTGACCATAAAGCTGCGCGTGGTTGAATCGCCCAATAAAGGACCATTGGCACTCGAACCCGCCGATACAAACTTAGTGAGGTTGCGCATGCTGGTGTTTAGGGCATTGTAGGCATCGACAAAGCTCTGCACCGAGCTTTGTATTGCCGAGGTATCCGTGGCTACCGTGAGCGTATTGCTGGTGCTGGTGAGGCCATTCAAGGTGAGTGTCACGCCCTGAATCACATCCGAGATAGTATTGCTGGATTTGCTAATACTCAGACCGTCCACCGTCAATAACGCATTTTTAGCGGCCACTGTTTGCGTCAAACTATTGGTCGCACTCAAAGGGTCATAGGCCAATGCCGAGAGTCCAGTCGCATCCGTGTTATTGCCGTCATCATCCGCGACGGTAATCTGCAAACTGTTGGCTTCGCCCGTGTCTTTAGAGGTAATCACCAATCGATTGCCGCTGCCGTCATTGACGATGGACGCACTGACCGATGCATTTTGTGCATTGATGGCGTCGCGTATCCCGGCCAAGGTGTTATTGCTACTGGTGATATCTATGCTGAGGGAAGATTTACTGGCGTTGGCGGTAAAACTCGCCGCCGTGCCGCCGTTGGCAGGGGTAAATGTGCCAAAAGCAATGGTAAGTTTGCCGGTGCCAACGATGTCTGTTGTGCTGGCATAGGTTTTAGAAGCTAATTTTTGCGCTGAAGCGAGTTGGGTCACGGCTAGGCTGTAATTACCAGCCACTGCCGTGCCATCTGCACTGGCTTTCACGCTGGTGGTGTCCGTCAGCGTGACCGACTGCGCATTAAATTTTGCCGCAGTCGCCAACTTATCCACGGCACTCTGAAACGTACTCAGGCCACTTTTCAGTGTGCCGTATGCGGATAGTTTAGTATTGAATGAGGAGATACTCTTTTGGATGAGGGTGAGTGGTTGTTTCTCAACCGTCATCAAGCCACTGACTATACTGTCAATCGGTAACCCGGAACTGCCAGTAGAAGTAGTGATGCTTGCCATAGTGTGATCTCCCGGAGTATTACAACATCAATCTCTAGGCTGTTTGTCGTACAACCAGCCCACGTAATTTATCCAGCGTCTTACTGATGGCAAGCACCTCTTCATTGGGAATCTGGCGCAATACCTTTTGTGTCTCGGTATCGACCACCTTCACAATAATGCGGTCTGTTTCATCATCAATAGAAAACTCTATTGTCTGTAAGGCTGGTGCTACATAGTCGTTCAATTTTTTCACCGCTCCGCTAATCGCGGCCCTGTCATTCACATCAACCACAGGCTTATCGCCTGAAGCTTCGGCATATTTCACCAGCTTTAAACTGCTGGTGGCCTGGACGGCTGATAACGGTGACCCACTGCCTATTCCATTCAATGTCGAATTACTCATGATGCTGCTCCTTTACCTAGGCCAAATCCACAGGGGTTAATCCTGTGGATGAGGCGTTACCGTGTGATGAATTACCCTCTCAGTAAGGACATCACTTGGCTAGGCAACTGGTTCGCTTGAGCCAGCATTGCAGTACCAGCTTGTTGCAGAATCTGAGCACGTGTCATCTTGGCAGTTTCTGAAGCAAAGTCAGCGTCCATGATGCGTGATTTAGCAGCAGACTGGTTCTCAACAGATACTTGCAGGTTGCTGATTACAGATTCGAAACGGTTTTGTACAGCACCCAATGTCGCACGGTTGGTGTTGACAGTGGTCAATGCAGAGTCAATGGCAGTAATCGCTGCGGTTGCGCCACTGGCTGAAGAAATCGCACCGGTGATGCTGGTTGCAGCCACGCTGCTGACAGAGATCGTGTCTGAGGTATCCGCACCGATTTGGAATGTTTTAGCAGCTGTACCAAATACGGCAGTACCGTTAAATTTAGTTGAAGAACCGATACGGGTCACTTCAGCTTGCAATTGTGTAAATTCAGCATTCAGGTTTGTACGGTCGCTGTCTGAGTTAGTGCCGTTAGCAGACTGAACAGCCAGTTCACGCATACGTTGCAGGGCGTCAGTCACTTTAGACAAACCACCTTCAGCTGTTTGAGCGAAAGAGATCGCATCATTAGAGTTACGTATCGCTACTTCCATACCGCGAATTTGTGAGTCCATACGTGTTGCAATGGCCAAACCCGCTGCGTCATCTTTAGAGCTGTTAATACGCAGACCTGAAGACAAACGTTGAATCGATTGATTCATGCTGGATTGTGAAGCGTTCAGGTTACGCTGTGTGTTTAAGGAAGCGATGTTGGTGTTAATTACTGAAGGCATGTTAGTTCTCCTTTAAAGTCGTATATCAGTTAAGTGTCAAATCGTCATGTTACTTTCAACGTTGATCGCGTTTTACCACTTAATCATTTGCTATCTAGCGTTGTTAGTTGTGTTATCGACCAGTTCAGAAATTTCTTTAATCTTGCTTGCAAATTTCTTTTTGTTCGATCATGCACTTGAAACTATTTACGACCCCTCCAGAAAAATCTTTAATGCAGCATCAAAAAAATATCGCGCTCACCACACGATTCCTTGCTTAACCTGACCTTGGCTTTACTTAACATTGGCTTTACTTAACCTTCAAATGACTTAGCCTAGGCACAACCAGGCAATGCGTTACTTGTACATCAATATTCTAGCCATGCTGTTCATCCAGCCATTAAGTAAGCAACATTACAAAAGCCAGCCATTTCTGGATTTATCCAGATGCGTGCGTGCACAGCATGCACCTGTGAATTG
>JAIXZQ010000292.1 GCA_027489475.1 Methylophilus sp. | reverse complement strand
CAAAAGCACAAATACCTCTCCCTGCCTTAAGCATGAAACTCTGGTGGACGGCCTTTGATACTGCTAAAGGCATAGGCTGCGCAACGTAGCTGCGATGATTGCGTGATGAGCTTTGTCCATCTTCGCTCATCAACGCAAATGTGGCCTGAGAGCTGCGTTATAATTGAGGTTTTATTTTTACGACAACTTTCTGACATGGAAGCCGAACAACTCAACGCCATTGCCAATCGCCTGCAAGACCTACACCAGCGTCACCAAGCTCTTCGGGGGTATCTTTGACTACGAACGCAAGCAACAACGCCTAGAAGAAGTCAACGGCCTGCTGGAAGACCCCAAGATTTGGGACGAGGCAGAAAAAGCGCAAAAACTCGGCAAAGAAAAGCGCATGCTGGAAAACGTGGTGCTGACGCTAGACCAAGTGGCTTCAGCGTTGTCTGACAGCCGCGAGCTGTTTGACATGGCGCGCGAAGAAAATGACGATGACACGCTGCTGAGTGTCAATGACGATGTGCAAAAGCTAGAAAAAACACTGGCTGACATGGAGTTTAAGCGCATGTTCTCGCAGCCTATGGATGCCAATAACTGCTTTATTGAGTTTCAATCTGGCAGTGGCGGCACCGAGGCGCAAGATTGGGCCGGCATGTTGTTACGCATGTATCTGCGTTATGTCGAGCGCAAAGGCTTTACTGTCGAGGTGCTTGAAGAATCCGAAGGTGATATTGCTGGCATTAAAGGCGCGTCTATCAAGGTCAGCGGCGACTATGCTTTTGGCACCTTACGCACTGAGAGTGGCGTGCACCGCCTAGTGCGAAAATCGCCGTTTGATGCTAACGCCAAACGACACACCAGTTTTGCCAGTGTGCAAGTGTTTCCAGAGGTAGATGACTCGATTGAGATTGAAATCAACCCTGCAGATTTGCGCATAGACACGTATCGCGCCAGCGGGGCCGGGGGGCAGCACATTAACAAAACCGATTCTGCCGTGCGGATTACCCATTTGCCTACTGGGGTGGTGGTGCAATGCCAGAACGATCGTTCGCAACATCGCAACAAAGACGAAGCGATGAATATGCTGCGCGGGGCGCTTTATAACCTTGAGCTGCAAAAGCGCAATGCTGAAAAACAAGCGCTGGAAGATGCCAAAACAGATATTGGCTGGGGACATCAGATTCGCAGCTATGTGTTAGACCAAAGCCGGATTAAAGACTTGCGCACCAATGTTGAGATTGGAAACACGCAGGGCGTGCTGGATGGCGACCTCGACCCGTTTATTATGGAAAGTCTAAAGCAAGGCTTATAACCCTTGTGACTGCGTCAGACACTCCGCTGCGTGTGCGTTACAGGGAGATACGCGGCGTTACATTGCGATACACCGTTGCTCAGACTGCTTGTCTAAAATGAGGCCATCCCCTCATCTTTAGGAGAACGGCATGGCAAGCATTTTAAGCACTGTCAGTGCGCAATTTACCCAAAATATCTTTAGCCGACTGGATTTTGGTCAACGCGGCTTTCTAGATAAATGGACACTGTCCAGGGTGCTGGATGATTTGACGCCTATAGAGTTGAATCTGTTGATGGCTTATCTAGACAAAGATGGGGATGCCAGGGTCACGCCCCATGAACTGCAATTGACGATTTTCGATTGGCTAGGGGCTTATACTTCAGGCGATGCGCCGGTGGGATTCGTCAGGCTGGTCAATCATTATAGGGTGTAAGAGGCCTTTGCGTCCTGAGGCGAATCATCGAGCGCGCCCCAATACCACCACTGGCCTTCCTCACGCACAAACCGACTACATTCATAGAGGTGCGCACGTTTTTGTTGCCCTTGACGATAATCGGCGCTAAAGCAGACTTGCGCTTCGGTGTCGCTGATTTGTTGTGCGGAGTGGACGGTCAGTTTGAGCCAGCGTATGCCAAACATCTCCTGCGCGTTCATTGGCTTGGGGCGTGTCGCTGGGTGCCAGGTGGCGTTCAAAAACTGCGGCAGTTTGAGTGCATAGGCGCTATACCGCGCCCGCATCAACCGTTCCGCGTCTGGCGCGATTGTCCCTTGATGCAGCGGCTGGCAGCAATCGGCATAGTGCTTGCCGCTGTAGCAGGGGCAAAGGGCGGCCATTAGGCGATTTCCCGGGTTTCCATAAACTGAATCTCTGGATAACGCTCTTGCGCCATTTGCAAGTTGACGCGGTTGGGTGCGAGGTAGACATAGTCATCCGCACTGTCCAAGCCGACATTAAACCCATATTTATCAGCGATGGCTTTCAAGTCAGCTTCAGGGCCTTTAAGCCAGCGCGCGGTGTAGCAGTCGTAGGGCTCAAACACCATATCAACGCCATATTCGTGTTCCAAACGGTGGGCCACCACATCAAACTGCAGCATGCCTACTGCACCAAGAATCAAATCATTGGATAACAAAGGCCGAAACAACTGCGCAGCCCCTTCTTCTGACAGCTGCTTGAGGCCCATTTGCAATTGCTTCATTTTCATGGGGTTTTTAATGCGGGCGCGGCGGAAAAACTCCGGTGCAAAGCTCGGAATGCCGATAAATTTGAGCGATTCGTTTTCGGTAAACGTATCCCCCAGTTTAATCGTGCCGTGGTTAGGGATGCCGATAATGTCGCCCGAGTAGGCCTCATCCATGATGGTGCGGTCTTGCGCCATAAAGGTAATGGCGTTATTGACGTTGAGCATCTTGCCTGTGGCCACTTGCTTGATTTTCATGCCGCGCTCAAAGCGCCCAGAACACACCCGCAAAAAGGCGATACGGTCGCGATGTTTAGGGTCCATATTGGCCTGTATCTTAAACACAAAGCCGGCAAACTTTTCTTCATTGGCGGCCACCGGGCGGCTGGCGGTCATGCGGGCTTGCGGCGGTGGCGATAAATCAACCACGGCATCGAGCAACGATTGCACGCCAAAGTTGTTGACTGCCGAGCCAAAAAACACGGGAGTCTGTTTTCCGCTCAGATAACGTGCGCGGTCAAAGCTGTGCGATGCGCCCCGCACCAATTCGATGTCAACACGCAACTCTTCCGCCTGATAGCCGATGAGTTCGTCCAAGCGCGGATTGTCTAGGCCTTGTATGGTCTCTGAGGTGCCTTTTTCAGCGCGGGGATCAAAAAATAAAATGGAGTCATTGACTAGACTGTAGACGCCACGAAAAGTCTTGCCCATGCCTATTGGCCAGGTCATGGGCGCACATTCCATGCTCAGAGTCGTTTCGATTTCATCCAGCAATTCGATTGGCGCGCGGCTTTCACGGTCTAGTTTATTGATAAATGTGATGATAGGGGTGTCGCGCATGCGGCACACATTCAGCAGTTTAATGGTTTGCGCTTCTACGCCGTTCACCGAGTCGATGACCATGACGGCGGAATCCACCGCCGTCAAGGTGCGATAAGTGTCTTCGGAGAAGTCATCGTGACCGGGGGTGTCGAGCAGATTGACCATATGCTCTCGGTACGGAAACTGCATGACAGAGGAGGTGACCGAGATGCCGCGTTGTTTTTCCAGTTCCATCCAGTCTGAGGTGGCATGGCGTGCGGCCTTTCGGCCGCGCACTTCACCCGCGACCTGAATAGCACCGCCAAACCACAGCAGCTTTTCAGTCAGCGTGGTTTTACCCGCATCCGGGTGAGAAATGATGGCAAAGGTGCGGCGACGAGAGACTTCTTGCTGCAAACGTGACATGAAAAAATAGCGCTTTAAAAAAAGCGCTATTTTAACCTAATCAGCACATTGCCCCGATTATTTTCGCACCAGGAAAATCGCTACCGCAATAAATAGCAGCAGAATCAGCAAGCCTTCCATAAATGCCTCGCAATAGTTCCTGCTGGGTACGCTGGCGCCAGCATGCTTAGCTCACAGGTTGTTTCAATTGTTCCAGAATAGCCGGATTGTCTAGGGTAGAGATATCCGAGGTAATTTCTTCGCCTTTGGCCAGGCTACGCAACAGTCGGCGCATAATCTTGCCAGAGCGGGTTTTTGGCAGATTATCGCCAAAACGAATCTCGTCAGGCTTGGCAATCGGGCCAATTTCTTTGCCCACCCAGTCACGCAATTCGGCGACAATTTTTTTCGCCTCTTCGCCTTCTGGGCGTTTGCCTTTAAGCACCACATAGGCCACTACGGATTCCCCTTTAATCGGGTGCGGTTTTCCCACCACGGCAGACTCAGCCACTAAATGGTTAGCCACCAGTGCAGATTCAATCTCCATGGTGCCTAAACGGTGCCCCGACACGTTGAGCACATCATCAATGCGGCCCATAATGGTGAAGTTGCCTGTTTGTGCATCCCGTACCGCGCCATCGCCGGCCAGATACAAGTGACCGCCTAATTCTGCTGGGAAGTAGCTGGCTTTAAAACGCTCTGGGTCGTTGTAAATGGTGCGTATCATGGAGGGCCACGGCTTTTTAATCACCAGTAAGCCGCCAGTGCCCCATTCAAGCGCCTTGCCGGTTTCATCTACCACGTCAATGTCTATGCCCGGGAAAGGCAGGGTGCATGACCCCGGAACCAGCGGCGTTGCGCCGGGCAATGGCGTAATCACATGACCGCCAGTCTCGGTTTGCCAGAAGGTGTCTACTATCGGGCAACGGTGACCGCCGACTTGTTCGTAATACCACATCCACGCCTCGGGGTTGATGGGTTCGCCCACCGTGCCCAACAGACGTAAGCTAGAGAGGTCAAAATGGTTGGGATGGGTGGTGAAATCTGTCTCACCGGCTTTAATCAAGGAGCGAATCGCGGTGGGCGCGGTGTAAAACACGCTGACCTTGTGGCGCTGTATCATCTCCCAGAATCGGCCTGCATTCGGATAGGTGGGAATGCCTTCAAACACTACCTGCGTTGCGCCCATCGCCAATGGGCCATAAGTGACATAGCTGTGGCCGGTAATCCAGCCCACATCAGCGGTACACCAGTAAATGTCTTCTGGCTTGATGTCAAAGGTCCAACGCATGGTGTTCATGGCATGTAATAAATAGCCTGCTGAGCTATGCTGCACGCCTTTAGGTTTGCCGGTAGAGCCAGAGGTGTAGAGCAAAAATAATGGATGCTCTGCGCCCACCATGACGGGCTCACAGGTGTCTGGCTGGCCAGCAATCAGGTCATGCCACCAGATACAACGGTTATCCCAAGCCACGTCTTGGCCGGTTTTTTTGAATACGATTTGATGGCGGATGCTGTCACAGCCGCCCATTGCAATGCCTTCGTCCACCGCTTGTTTGAGCGGCAAGGTTTTACCGCCGCGATATTGACCATCTGACGTAATCACGGCAACCGCGCCCGCATCAATGATGCGTTCGTTCAGGCTCTTGGCAGAAAATCCACCAAACACCACAGAGTGAATAATGCCCAGACGTGCACAGGCTTGCATGGCCACAATGGCTTCTATGCCCATAGGCAAGTAGATAATAACGCGGTCGCCTTTGCTTAACTGCAAAGATTTCAAGCCATTGGCAAACTGACACACCTGATGGTAAAGCGCTTGATATGTGACGGTTTTAACGTCACCGTTATCCGCCTCAAAAATAATGGCGGTTTTGTTGGGAATGGTGTGCAGGTGACGGTCTAAACAGTTGGCCGATACATTCAGTTCGCCGTCTTCAAACCATTGATAAAAAGGCGCATTGTCTTGGTTTAAGGTTTTGCTGAAGGGTTTGTGCCAAATCAACAGTTCACGGGCCAAAGCGGCCCAAAATCCCTCGTAATCGTCTGCGGCGTGCTGACACAGACGTTGATAGGCCTCCATGCTACCAACAGCGGCTTGGCTGGAGAAGCTGCTAGCAGGCGCAAATACGCGGTGTTCATGAAGTACTGATTCAATAGACATAGCGTCCCCCAAAAAATCTTTCTAAAGCATCAAAAATCGCGTATCAGACCACGTGCTAGCACTTGGGCGAGTAGGGCGCGATATTAAAAATTTACGTGCGACAACAGGCTGGATGAACCTCAGGTATGATTATTATGGTTCCCTTTGAAGACGCTTCTTACATAGCCATGACAGGCACAAAACCTTATGCAACAGCTTGAACAAATTCTAACAGAAAAGCAGCGCACGTCACCAGAAGCGGCCGCTTT
>JAIXZQ010000260.1 GCA_027489475.1 Methylophilus sp. | reverse complement strand
TGAGCGTGCAGTGCTTGCAACGCGCGGCCGAGTGCAAAGTGCGCTTTGGGGGATTGATGTGGCTGAATAGACAGTTGCGTGACGGGAATATCTGCTTGCGGATACAGCCAACGCAACGGCACCCAAGCGCCATGATCCAAGCCACGGTTGTCATCTACTGCCACCGCAATCTGATGCGTCTGCAATAAACGCACAACCTGCTGCGCCAAGGCAGGCGCGCCGGGCGCAGGATAACGCAATGTATATAAGGCAGGATCAAACCCCGAAAAATCATGCAGCGTCTTAGGCTGTGGACAACTGCTAACGGTGGCAATACGGGTGGTCCAATGCGCTGAAACGACCAGAATCGCAGAGGGACGCGGCCATAGGCTGGCCCATTGTGAGAGCAGCATACCCGTCTGACCCGGCTGTAAGGCCAAGCTGGGAGCACCATGCGAAACAAACAATGTGGTCATCGGGGGATAGGGAGATTCATTTCAACCGAGCGCATACAACGATGGCCATGAAACCCAAATCGCGCCATCACGATGCCGTCATGGATATATTCATAACCCATACCGTTTTGTTAATACGTCTCAGCGTGCGGCGGTGTGCGCTCAAGACTAAAGCCGCCGGGCCCGAATGCAATCACAATCAACAAACCGCCAATGATGGTGGTATTTTTCAAAAACATGATCATTTGCACCGGGTCGGAGAGATTATTGTGAAAGGCTAAGGCGGTGATAAAGGTAAACACCGCGATGCCTGCTGCGGCCAATTGGGCGCGAAACCCGATTAGCAAAGCGGTGGCCAGCCCCAGCTCGACCACCAGCGCGACCGCATAGGCCAGTGGCGGAAACGGTAAGTGGGCGTTTGCAATCATGGCTTGTGTGCCTGCTGGATCCATGACTTTGGCAATGCCACTGACAATAAAAATCAACGAGAGCAAAACACGTCCAATAAAACTCAACCAACGTTGCTGCACATTCATATGTCCTCCCTGATTAAACACCTTACTCAATAAAGACTGCGGGCGGTGACTGCATAAGATGACCGCACCCATCACATCAGTCGCCCCTGCTTACTTTGCCTGATTTTGTCCACCATGACCAGTCCTGCGCATGCTGGCATCATTACACCGCATTGCGGGACTGCAGATGCCCCAGAGGCGTTGACAATTAAAAATAACAGTGTTAAGTTAACATTGTTATTTTTAATGAGATGTTTGGTCTGTGCCGCCAAAAGTCAAAACCGAAGCCGAAAAATTGGCCATGCGCAACACCATTATGGATGCGGCCCGCGAGCTGTTTATCCACCAAGGGGTAGAAGCCGTGACCATGCGCGCAGTCGCGCAGCGGGTCGGCTTTTCGGCCACCAGCGTCTACCTGTATTTTGGTGACAAAGAACAATTGTTACGCGCCGTGGTAGAAGCCGATGTGTTACGGCTGGCCGAAGCGTTAAAAAGCACCTTAGCCTTGAGCGACCCCACAGAACGGTTTATTCAGTTTGGTCGCCAATATGTGCAGTTTGCGCTGACCAACCCCAACCATTACCGCATGATGTTTATGACGAAACACAGTGCCTGCGACCCGACGCAGTCGAGCATAGAACAACATAATCCAGAACAAGATGCCTACGCACAACTCATCAGTGTCGTCACCCATGCATGGCATGCAGGGGTCTTTAAACCTGCACTGACCGATCCGGTGTTAATTGCACAAACCGTGTGGGCCGCCATGCATGGCTTGTGCGCACTCGAAATCAATATGGCGGATGATGCCTGGATTAACTGGCGCCCCCTGCCCGCCCGCATACAGGCAATGGTCAATATGTGTATGACCGGCCTGATTAAGGAGCCTACCCATGAATAATCGCTGGTTACGATGGCAGGCGACTGCATGGCTACTGCTATTGGCCGGTTGCCAAGCCCCGCCTGAAGAGGTGGCTGCACCACGGCCAGTCTGGGTCATGCAAGTAGGCGAGGAAAGCAGCGCCCATACTCCGGTGTATTCCGGCGAAATAAAAAGCCGTTATGAATCATTGATTGGTTTTCGCGTCGCGGGCAAGATTGTGTCGCGTGCCGTTAACGTCGGCGACAGTGTCCGCCGTGGTCAACGCATCGCCGCACTAGATGCCAGTGATACGCAGCTGTCTGCCCAAGCGGCGCGGGCCGAAGTGCAAAGCGCACAAGCCAATTTAGCGCTGGCACAAGCAGAGTTACAACGCCGTCAACAACTGCATCAGCAGCAATTTATTTCGAGCTCGGCGCTGGATCAATATGAAACACAAGTTAAAACTGCGCAAGCGCGTTTGCAGCAGGCGCAATCCAACGCAGAAGTGAGTCAGCGACAAACTGGCTATACCACCCTGCTGGCCGACCGCGCGGGCGTCATCGGCATGATACAAGCCGAACCTGGCCAAGTGGTGGCCGCCGGACAGACCATTGCCAAGATTTACGACCTGAGCCAGCTCGAAGTGCTGATTGCCGTACCTGAAGCGGCCATTGGGCAACTGCATGTCGGCGATGCTGCCCGCATCCGTCTTACGCCTCAAGGCCAGTCAACTGCCACCCCATTTTTACCAGGCCGTATCCGCGAGATTGCCCCCGCCGCCAATAGCCAGACGCGCGCCTTTGACGTGCGTGTGCAATGCCTACAAGCCCATGCCGATATCAAACTCGGCATGACCGCCGAAGTGAGTTTGACGCATGCGCAGACGCAACACCTGCGTGTGCCGATGACCGCAGTGACCCAGCGCGGCACGGGGCGCGAAGCGCAAGCCATCGTCTGGGTGATAGACGCGCAACAGCGCGCACAGCCGCGCCCGGTGACTACGGGGCAACTCAGCGAGGAGGGTGTTGAGATTTTAAGCGGGCTGGCGGCCGGTGAAACCATAGCCACCATAGGCGTGCATACACTGACTGCAGGCATGCCTGTACACCCAGTCAGCCCGCGTCCCGAGGAGATAAACTGATGTCACAGCCGCAGACGCCTGCCGCAGACAGCCTCTCCTCGTCGCGCTTTAACTTATCGACGTGGGCGTTACAGCATCAGGCATTGGTGCTGTACTTTATTGTGCTGACCTTGCTGGCTGGCGCCATGGCCTATACGCATCTCGGCCAATCAGAAGACCCTCCGTTCACCTTCAAAGTCATGCTGATTCGCAGCAGTTGGCCCGGCGCGTCAGCGCAAGAAGTTGAGCAACAGGTGACGGATAAAATCGAAAAAAAACTGCAAGAACTGCCCGCCATCGATTACACCAGCAGCTATTCACGACCAGGGGAATCGGTGGTGTTTATCGTCATTCGCGATGATACTTTTTCAGAAAAAATCCCCGAGCTTTGGTATCAGGTGCGCAAGAAAATCGGCGACATTCGCCACACCTTGCCCAGCGACCTGCAAAGCCTGACGTTTAACGATGAATTTAGTGATGTGTTTGGCAGCATGTATGCCATCACCGCCGACGGCCTCACCCCGCAACAACTCAAGCGGCAAGCCGAATGGGTGCGCGCCCGCTTGCTTAAACTGCCCGATGTCGAGAAAGTGGACTTGTTTGGCGAGCAACCGCAACGCATCGTCATCGAACTGTCGAATCAAAAACTGAACACCTTGGGGATCAGTCCGGCGCAGTTAGCGCAGCAATTACAGCAGCAAAACAGTATGGTGGCCTCTGGCACCTTTGATGCAGGGCCTGAGCGCATTCGCTTAGATGTGAGTGGTCGCCTACAAAGCCTGGAAGACCTGCGCGCACTGCCCATCCGCGCGGGTCAACAATCGCTGACTTTGGGCGAAATCGCCGATATCCACATGGGCTATGCAAGCCCCCCTGCCGAACGTATCCACTACAACAATACGCCCTGTCTGTTGATTGGCATTAGCATGCAACAAGGTGGCGATGTCGTGGCCCTGGGCAAAGCCATGCAACAGACCATAAAAAAAGTGCAGCAACAATTACCGGTCGGCGTGCAATTACATCAAGTCACTTCGCAACCCGAGATTGTGCAACATTCGGTGCATGACTTTGTACGCTCACTGAGCGAAGCACTGATCATCGTACTGGCGGTAAGTTTGCTGTCACTGGGGTGGCGCACCGGCATTGTGGTGGCGGTGTCTATCCCGATTGTATTGGCGGGTACATTTTTACTGATGAACTGGTTTGACATTGGGCTACACAAGATTTCACTGGGTGCGCTGATATTGGCACTGGGGCTGTT
>JAIXZQ010000279.1 GCA_027489475.1 Methylophilus sp. | reverse complement strand
CGCTTTAAAGTCTATAAACTCAAAGTTGACCAAAGCTTTGTGCGCGACATCACCAGCGATGATGAAGACAAAGCCATCGTGATGACCATTATTCAACTTGCCCGCAGCTTAGGCCTAAAAACCATTGCCGAGGGCGTAGAAACGGTCGCGCAACAGCAGTTTTTACAGGCACAGGGCTGTGATGAAATGCAAGGCTATTTGTTTAGCAAACCGTTGCCCGTTGAGGCCGCAACCCGCTTTTTGCAACAACACCTGCCCACATTGATTGCTGGCGCTTAGTCAGGCAACCGTAAGCACACACGCGAGCTGACTTTATACACTTGACCTTTTAAATGAGAATGGTTATCATTTAGTTAAGTTTCTAAGGAGGTAATCATCATGTATGACCACGCTATGATTGCACAAGCTGTGCTAGGGCATCAGGCTCTAGCTCAATCTATGACGACTCATACGGCGCAAACCGTCTTGGCGCACACCCTGTTAGCTGGGCAGACGGCATGCAAAGTGACGTATGCGCACGCAGCAGACACGGTTGCATTAGAGGTGGGTGGAACGCGGCTGACCTTGACCGCTGACCACTTTATTTTGATACATGAGATGTTGCGTAAAGCTGCGGCGCGCATTGTGATGCAAGCCACAGCTTAGCGCATGCCCTGTCAAGCTGTGATGTGGATGCGACTGGCTAATCAGCCATTTTTGCTGAGACACATTGCGTTAAGGTATTCAGCGTTTTGTTCAGGTTTTGAAACGCCTGCTCATCCAGTCCAGTATCGCAGGCCACCCTTTTTTGAACCACGGAAAGTTGCTCTTTAAGATTCAATCCTTCTTCCGTCAAGCTCACAATCACCACACGTTCATCGTCTTTTTGACGGGTACGTTTGGTGAGTTTTTTCGCTTCTAATCTTTTCACCACCGGCGTAATGGTTGCCGGTTCAAGCATCAGTTTTTCAGCAATGTCTTTAATTGATAATTGTTGATATTGAAACAGTGCAATCATGACTAAATACTGTGGATAGGTTAGATTCAATTTATCCAGATCAGGCTTGTAAGACCGTAATAGCACATGCGTGGCTGAATACAGCGAGAAACACAGCTGATTTTCGAGGTGAAGGTTTGACATAAGTTGTAAAAAATATATTGCCATTAATATGTATTGGAATCATTACAGCATCAAATGGTCGGAGTGTCTAGCGTTAATCAATGATTCGATTGCATGTAATGCGTAATCATCTTGGATTTAAAGCGATGGCAGTGTCATGAAGTAGACAGCTCGCCCGCGCTATGCATCTTGCACCCCTGTTTCAGATAAAATGCGCTCTCCCTCCCTGTTAATTTGGTTATTTTCCTTCATGCTATGTTGCCTTCAGTGACTTTTCTCGACCTCGAAACCACTGGGGCCACGCCGTTACGTGACCGCATTACTGAGATCGCATTAGTCCGTTTTGACGACGGGATAGAAACCGCGCGCTGGCAAACCTTGGTCAATCCAGAACAGCCGATTCCCCCATTTATACAATCACTGACGGGCATCAATGACGAAATGGTGGCGCAGGCACCGCGCTTTGCCGAGGTGGCCGATGCTTTGTTGGCGTTTCTTGAAGGCTCGGTGTTGGCGGCGCATAACGTGCGGTTTGACCATGGCTTTTTAAAAGCGGAGTTCAAGCGCATGGGCATCACCTTGCGGCAAAAGGTGTTGTGTACGGTCAAACTCTCCCGATTGCTCTATCCGCAACATTACAGCCATGGCATTGACGCCATCGTAGCCCGTCACAACATCACTGGCTTGGCAAGACACCGCGCCATGGGCGATGTAGAGGCGATATTAATCATGTTGGCAGATGCGCAGCGCGACTTGGGGGAGGCCACGGTGGCCGCGGCTGCAGAAAAGCTGATGGCGGCCCCTGCATTGCCGCCACATATCGATGCCAGTCTGGTAGGTGAATTGCCCGAATCCCCCGGGGTGTATTTGTTTTATGGTGAAAATGACTTGCCGTTGTATGTGGGCAAAAGTATCAATCTGCGTGCCCGTGTGCTCTCGCATTTTAGTAGCGATCATGCCTCCACCAAAGAAATGCGCATGACACAAGAAATGAAACGCTTTGAGTGGATTCCCACCGCAGGCGAGTTCAGTGCCTTGCTGCTGGAGTCGCGCTTAGTGAAAGAGCGGCAACCGATTTATAACCGCCAACTTCGCCGTGAGCGCACACTGTGTAGCTGGCAGTTGACGCCAGAAGCGCAGCCGTTGGTGAACTTGGTGTATGAGGATGACATAGACCCCAGCCAGATGGCGCAGCTGTATGGCACCTTTAGAAACAAACGTCAGGCGCTAGAAACCCTGCGTAAAATTGCCGAGTTAAGCCATTTGTGCCTAAAAGCATTGGGCTTGGAATCTGGCCGCACTGGACCTTGTTTTGCCTATCAACTTAAGCGCTGCAAAGGGGTATGTTGTGGACAAGAGCCCGTGGCATTGCACGCCATCCGTGTGCAACAGGCATTGATGGCGCATAGACTCAAAGTCTGGCCCTATCGCGGAAAAATTGGCATAGAAGAAATCAGCCATGAAAATGATTTGCGCCAAATCCACGTGTTTGAACATTGGGTGTATTTGGGGGTGGCAGAAGACGATGATACCTTGTACGCGCTGCAATCGCAGAAAACGCCGTTAAAATTTGATTTGGATAGCTATAAACTGCTGCTTAAAATGCTGGCCAATAAACGCACCCGACTCATTGATTTTTCCAGTAGTACACAGGGTGCGATGCAGCGTGCATCATGTGTAGATGAAACGACGGTTTAGCGGTGATTCCACATACAGGGACAAGGGATAGCGCAAGGCGTTTCGCCGCAAGTGCGCACTGCAAAAAACTATTTGCGTTCCCTCTCAGATTGCGTATAATTGCGGGTTCTTTAAAAGGCGATGTTTAAGGCATTATTATGTACGCAGTGATTAAAACAGGTGGCAAACAGTACAAAGTAGCCGCTGGTGACAAGGTAAAAGTTGAGAAATTGACTGGCGACGTGGGCTCCAAAGTGGTCATCGACAAAGTGTTGTTGATTGCTGATGGCGAATCAACCACCATTGGTGCACCTTTGGTTGCCGGTGCGAAAGTGAATGCCACAGTGGTATCACATGGCCGTGGCGACAAGGTAATGATTTTTAAAATGCGTCGTCGTAAGCACTACCGTAAGACGCAAGGCCATCGCCAAAGCTACACAGAACTTCAAATCGACACTATTTCAGCAAAATAAGCATGTTCTGCTGAGTCAGCAGATTGCTAGAATAAGGAATCAATCATGGCACACAAAAAAGCAGGCGGTAGTTCACGTAACGGTCGTGACTCACAAGCCAAACGTCTGGGCGTAAAAGCCTTTGGTGAAACAGTGGTTAACGCAGGCAGCATCATTGTGCGCCAACGTGGTACCAAAATGCATGCCGGCGAAAACGTTGGCATGGGCAAAGACCACACCCTATTTGCCTTGGTAGACGGCAAAGTTAAATTTGCAATCAAAGGCGCTTTGAAGCGTCACACCGTGAGCATCGAAGCGGTTTAATCGCATTTTAATAAAAAAAGCCCTGTCGCTTGACGGGGCTTTTTCATTTATAGTTTTGAGTCGCATGCCAGTCGCGTTAACGCTACGACTACCCAATTGCAACGCTAAAAGACGCCCCCATAACGGAACGCTGACAATATGAAGTTTATCGACGAAGCAACCATCAAAGTGTACGCCGGTGACGGCGGTAACGGGGTGGCCACATTCCGCCGTGAGAAATATGAGCCTATGGGCGGGCCGAATGGCGGCGACGGCGGGCGTGGCGGCTCAATTTATGTGGTCGCTGACCGCAATATTAATACCTTGGTGGATTATCGCTATACCAGAACGTTTAAGGCCCAGCGTGGTGAAAACGGCAGTGGCTCGGATTGCTACGGCAAGGGGGGCGAAGACATGATACTGCGCGTGCCAGTGGGCACCACCATCAGCGACAAAGCCACCGGTCAAATGATGGTCGATCTGCCCAACGATGGCGACAAAGTGCTGATTGCCAAGGGCGGCAACGGCGGCTTGGGCAATATTCACTTTAAAACCAGTACCAACCGCTCCCCCCGCCAGTGCACCAAAGGTGAGCCAGGCGAAGCCTTTGAGCTCTATCTCGAACTCAAAGTGTTGGCCGACGTTGGGCTGCTGGGCATGCCCAATGCAGGCAAGTCGACCTTTATCCGTTCGGTGTCTGCCGCCAAGCCAAAAGTCGCCGATTATCCCTTTACCACCCTACATCCCAATTTGGGCGTGGTGCGGGTGG
>JAIXZQ010000236.1 GCA_027489475.1 Methylophilus sp. | reverse complement strand
GTAAACGACAACAGATTTTGATAGATCAAATTCGTGCCTTGCAAGACTATTTGGCGTTGTCTACCCATAGAGTAGACGGGCTGCGCGTGGTGTTGATTCATCCGCTAGAGGCCATGAATCCAGCGGCGGCCAATGCCTTGCTTAAACTGCTCGAAGAACCGCCGCCACGCACGCAGTTTTTGCTGGTGTCGCATCAGCGTCAGGCTTTGTTGCCGACGATATTAAGCCGTTGCATGCAGATCGATATGCCGGTACCTACACAGGCACAAGGATTGGCTTGGCTACAAGCGCAGGCGGTGCCGCATCCTGAGTGGCTATGGCACTATAGCGGTGGTGCGCCCACTGTGGTGCAAGCCATGGCCGAACAGGGCGAGGTGGATTGGCACAGCTGGTATCAGCAGTTTAAACCGCAATTGCTTCGTGGCGCATCGTTAGAGGTGGCCGCCGTGGTGTCTGTGCTGATTCGTCCTGGCATGGAAGCGGCGATTCAGGCATTGCAGAAATGGCTGTTAGATCTCTGGCTGGCGCGGCATGCGCAAGCTGTGCGCTATCATCCGGCGGAACAACAAGGCTTACAGGCGCTGGCGCAAAAGATGCAATTGCCACAAGTGATCGCGTTTCAACAACACTTAAATCGTTTTAAAATAACAGCGCAACATCCGCTCAACCATGAGCTGCAATTGGAGCAGTTGGTGTTGCACTATCAAAAACTGTTTGCTTAACAATGTGACGCGCTTAAGCACTTATTTTCTTAAACATTCTATTGCTGATACTTATGGTTTGCTTAAAAAGTCCTGTGAGTCGACAACACCAGGTGCCTGACTTGGTCTGTCAATGCATGGCGGCCTGTGAATCGTCTGTGGGAGTCCATCTATGACTGAAACCGTCCCTGCCAAACCCGGCGTGTTGTCGCTG
Source organism: Methylophilus sp. (assembly GCA_027489475.1). Taxonomy (GTDB): domain Bacteria; phylum Pseudomonadota; class Gammaproteobacteria; order Burkholderiales; family Methylophilaceae; genus Methylophilus. The sequence goes on along the minus strand of JAIXZQ010000236.1, from coordinate 1,704 downwards.
GCGATTCGCGAAAAAGCGGCGCTGTTTGCGGCTTACATGCCGTTTGTCAAAGGCGGAGGCTTGTTTATTCCAACCAACAAGCCGTTTAAGATGGGCGAAGAAGTGTTTATGCTATTGACCTTGCTCAATGACCCCAACAAACTCAAAGTGGTGGGCAAGGTGATTTGGATTACGCCGCAAGCCGTCAATAATAAACCGCAGGGCATAGGCATACAATTTTCTGATCGAGACGGCGGCGCAGAGGCTAAAAAACGCATTGAATCAATCTTGGGCGCCGCACTCAAATCCAGTCGTCCCTCCAATACTATTTAAGGCGTCGCCCCATTTAACCCGCTGTGATAACTCAACCCATGCTTGTCGACTCTCATTGCCACCTTAATTTTCCTGAACTGGTTCAAAACATGGATCAGGTGTTAGCACATATGCGCCAGCAAGAGGTGGGACATGCCTTGTGTGTTTCGGTGACGTTGGATACGTTTCCTGAGGTGTTGGCGGTGGCGGAGCAACACCCCAATATTTATGCCTCGGTAGGGGTGCACCCTGATTATGAAGACATTGCAGAACCCAGCGTAGAAACATTGGTTGCTTTAGCAGACCATCCGCGTGTGATTGCGATTGGCGAAACTGGCCTGGATTATTTTCGCCTCACTGGAGATTTAAGCTGGCAGCGAGAACGTTTTCGCACGCATATTCGCGCTGCGCTGCACACAGGTAAACCTTTGATTATCCATACCCGCAATGCCGCCGAAGATACCTTGCGCATCATGCAAGAAGAGGGCGCTGAACAAGTGGGCGGCGTGATGCATTGTTTTACTGAATCGCAAGCAGTGGCCGAAGCCGCCATGGCCATGGGCTTTTATATTTCGTTTTCTGGCATTGTGACGTTTAAAAATGCGCAGGCGCTCAAAGCCGTGGCGCAACACATCCCGTTGTCGCGCATGCTGGTGGAGACCGATTCACCCTATCTGGCACCGATTCCATATCGCGGCAAAACCAATCAGCCCGCCTATGTACGGCATGTGGCAGAAGAAATTGCCCGACTGCGGGAGATCCCCCTACAAGCCGTGATGGAAGCCACCACTCAGAATTTCTTTACGCTGTTTAGGCACGCCCAGTCATGCAATTAACCATTTTAGGCGCAGGCTCCAGTGCCGGCACGCCTGCGGTTGGTTGCGACTGCGCCACCTGCACCTCGTCTGAACCGCGCAATCGACGCACCCGCTGTTCTAGCATGGTGACACTGGATGATGGACGGGTCATTTTGATTGATACCTCGCCAGATTTGCGTCAACAAGCTTTGCGCGAAGGCATGCGCAGAGTAGATGCCGTGTTGTACACGCATACCCATGCCGACCATCTGCACGGCATAGACGACTTGCGCGCTTTTTGTCAGCGCAATCGCTGTCAGATTCCGCTGTATAGCTATCCCGAAGCGGTGACGCATATTGCGCAAAAATTTGGTTACACCTTGCGTGAACCCATGCAAGACTTTTGGGATTTACCGGTATTGGCCGCACATGTGGTTGAAGCGCCGTTTGAAGTGGCCGGACAAACCATTATTCCTATCCCCATCATGCATGGCAAGTTTCGCATTTATGCTTATCGCATCGGTAATTTGGTATACATGACCGATGTGTCACAGATCCCTGAAAGCTCCTTTGCCTTGCTGCAAGGTGTGGATACCTTGTTGATCGACTGCCTGCG
>JAIXZQ010000280.1 GCA_027489475.1 Methylophilus sp. | reverse complement strand
GCTCGCCGTGGACTGCTATAGCCAAGCCCTGCAGCGCGCGCCCCAGCTGATACATGCCAAAGTCCACTGGATTCATCAAAAACAACATATGGCGGCATGGCAGGGGCTAGAGACCGCCGTTGCCGAAGTGCAAATGGCTTTACGCACACAGCCGCAGGCGCAGATTCCGCCATTTGCGTTTTTGTCTATGACCGGCACCCATGCCGAGGAGCAACTGGCCTGTGCCAGTTTGTGGGCGCAGCAGCACTATGGTCATATCACGCCCTTACCACCGCCGCCGCCGCGCACAGCGCCACGCATACGGCTGGCCTATCTCTCGGCTGACTTTCGCCGCCACCCGCTGGCCTACTTGGTCACTGATGTCATTGCCGCGCATAACCGCAGTCAGTTTGAAGTCTGGCTGTATAGTCAGGCGGCGCCTGACGATTCTGCCGAACAAGCTGCGTTTAAAGCCGCGGCTGACCATTGGGTGGAGATTGGCCAACAGCCGGATGCCGCGGTGGCGCGCCAGATGCGTGAAGTCGGCATAGATCTGTTGATAGACCTGACGGGTTATACACAACAAAGCCGCAGTGGCATCGTCGCTTACCGTCCAGCCAGCATACATATCAACTGGCTGGGGTATCCAGGCAGCATGGGGCGTGTCAATCAGCGTCCGCTATACGATGTGATTTTGCTCGATGAAACGCTCGCAGAGGTGCCTGTGGCTGAACAGCCGGTATTGCTGCCCTGCTATCAACCCAATAATGCGCAACGGCCGCAGGGCGATGCAGGCACCCGTGCGCAGCATGGCTTGCCAGATACAGCGTTTATATTTGCCTGTTTTAACCAGAGTTTTAAAATCACGCCCGCAGTCTTTTCTTGCTGGATGCGCATTTTGCAACAGGTGCCTGACAGCGTGCTCTGGCTATTAGACTGTAACCCGTGGGCGACGCAGGCATTGCGCACCGCTGCCACCACGGCAGGCGTTCAACCGAGCCGATTGGTGTTTGCACCGCGTGCGGCCATTGGCGACCATATTGCGCGGCAACAACATGCTGATTTGATGCTGGATACGGCACCGTATAATGCACATACCACTGCCAGCGATGCTTTATGGCAAGGCATCCCGCTGTTAACCGTGAAGGGAAATACCTTTCCGGCCAAAGTCAGTGCCAGTTTATTAAAACAAGTAGGGCTGGATGCCTGTATTTGTGCGGATTGGCAGGCTTTGGAACAGTTGGCGGTCAAGCTCGCGCGCAATCCGTCTGAGCTTGCGGCTATCAAGCAGCAATTACGGTCCAATGCCGCACGGCTGTTTGATCCACAGGCGTTTTGTCGCAGCTTGGAGCAGGCCTACCAGCAATGTTTAGCGCACCCCTGATTTACTGCTGTTCAGCGGTCGCGACCACCGACAACACCCCAGCCACCATAATACAGAGCCCGCCTAGCAGTTCCATCAACGACAGCGTTTCATTGGCCAGATAATAGGCGGCTACGGCGGCGACGATCAGCTCGGTCATAAATAACACCGAGGCCTGAATGGCGGGCATTTTGGTGACCCCATATTGCACCAGCAAAGTGGCTGAAACCAGTAAACAGGCAATCACCACCAGCCAGCCCAACATGGCGGGTGACAGCGCATGCATGATGGCCGCCGGGTCAGACACCAGATTTAAGCCAGCCCCCAGATTAAATAAAGGCGGCAACCATGGATGCATCATCGTCACCAGCAGCGATAAGCCCAACACGCCCAGCCACACCAACATGCCTTTGGCGGCCACGCTGAGATGGGTAGAAAAGCGGGTCATGACATTGGTCATCGAAAAACCGATGCCCGCTGATAAGGCCAACCAATCGGCCGCTGATTGTGGCAGTGGCCACATCCAATGACCGTCGGTTAACATCAATGTGGCGCCCAACAGTGACAAGACAATCGCCAGTAATTGTGGCGTTCGCCAAGCCTCATGCAGCCAATACTTGGCTAACAACAATGTCCACAATGGGGAGAGATAGAATAACAACATCACCCGCATGACTTCGCCATCGATGACCGCACACACATAGGCCAAATTGGTCCAGCCTGCCACTACGCTCAGCCAATACGCCGAGGCAGGGATCTTCAACACCTGGCGACGGCGCGACCAAAATAGCAGCGCGCCCATCAGCAACGCCAAAGCATAGCTCAGCACGCTGGCTTGCACCCCGCCTATCCCCACCTGATTTAACAAGCGATATGGGTACCAAATAACGCCCCAGCAGAAGGCACCGTAGACCAGACAGGCCGCAGCCAGACTATTTTGAGAGTAGGCTTTTTGTTTAATCGTCCAGCTCACTTATAATGCACACCTATGAATCCACATTTGAACCTGCTCCAGCCCTACCCGTTTCAACGATTACGTGATTTGTTTCAGGGCATCACGCCCAACGCGTCAATGCCGCCGGTCAATTTGTCTATCGGTGAACCCAAGCATGCGACCCCCGTGTTAATCAGTGAGGCATTGGCCAGCCATTTGAGCGGGCTAGCCAGCTATCCTACCACAGTCGGGGTGCCCGCCTTGCGTGAGGCGATTAATCAATGGTTGCAACGACGCTATGGCATTCCGGCACTGAATATTGATAAATCCATCTTGCCAGTCAATGGTAGTCGTGAAGCCCTGTTTGCGTTTGCACAAGCGGTGATAGACCAGACTACAAAGCAGCAACCAGTGGTCATTTCACCCAACCCGTTTTATCAGATTTATGAAGGCGCAGCGTTTCTGGCGGGGGCACAGCCCTACTTTATCAATACCACGCCAGACAATGACTATGTCATGGACTTGACACAAGTGCCTGAAGACATTCTGCAACGCACACAACTGGTCTATGTCTGCAGTCCGGGCAACCCTGCTGGCAAGGTGATGGATTTAGCGGCCTGGCAAACCTTGTTTCAGTTGTCTGACCGCTACGGCTTCGTCATTGCTTCGGACGAATGTTATTCAGAGATTTATTTTGATGAGGCAGTGCGGCCGATGGGGGCATTACAGGCCGCGCACCAATTAGGGCGTGACTTTAGCCGCATCGTC
>JAIXZQ010000017.1 GCA_027489475.1 Methylophilus sp. | reverse complement strand
TCATTTGTGAATCTGATTCATACCATCACAAAGCCCCGTTAGGGGCTTTGTGCTTAAAGGAGGGTGGTCATGTACGCCAAGCGTCCGTCTGGGTTTACCCTGCTCGAACTGATTATCACTGTCGCGATTATTGGCATCTTAGCCACCATTGCAATTCCTGCCTATCAGGATTACACGCGCAGTGCAGCCAACAACGCCTGTGTACTTGAGGCCAATATTTATGCCAAGCGGGTATATGCTGATATTCAACTGAATAAACCCGTAGACAGCATCACCGCCCCACGACCGATTGCCTGTTTGAGCATTAACAACGGCGTAAAAGTCACCACCATCACCAGTTTTAATTCGATTGCCAAATCGCCGGGCGACGCCACCATCAGCTGCGACTTAAACGCTGGTACCCCTTGCAGCATTCAGCCATGACAAAATCTCTGATGCCATCAACCGCACATTGAACCCGCATAAAGTGCCGCTATCTCTCATTTCCCCAGTGCTATACTGTTAAGAATTTACTGCCAACAACCACCGGCTTTAGTGTGGTTGTGTTTTCACTCCATTGTTTAATCTCGCTGTGAACCATGCTGCCCGCTGAAATCATTTGTACTTCTGCACACCCGACCGCAACCGTCATTTGGCTTCATGGCTTGGGTGCCGATGGCCATGACTTTGCCCCTGTAGCCGAACGGCTGGGGCTGCCCCATCTCAAATTTATTTTTCCGCACGCGCCCTATCGCCCTGTGACGCTCAACCAAGGCTACGAAATGCGTGCGTGGTATGACATTTTGGGGCTACAGCCCAATAGCCCACAAGACGCTGCTGGCATCGCCGAAATGCAGCGCAGCTTGGGGCAGATGCTGTCCGATGAGCTGGCAACGGGCTTACCATCGCAACGTTTACTGCTAGCGGGTTTTTCACAAGGGGGGGCCATGGCGCTACATACAGCCCTCCGTTATCCCATGCCGCTGGCTGGGGTGCTGGCATTGTCGACCTACCTACCGCTCAAAGAACAATGTGCGGCAGAACTGCATCAGGCTAACCAGTCGTGTCCAATTTGGATGGCGCATGGGGTGGACGACAGCGTGATTCCGCTCTCTACGGCGCTAGCTGCTCGTGATACTTTGCTTCAGGCAGGCTTGCCCGTCACCTGGCACACCTACGCCATGGCCCACAGTGTATGTGACGATGAAATCGACGATATCCGGCAATTTTTACTGCAGGTCTTACCCGCCATCAGCGGCTAATCTCCCTAGATTAATCCCGCAAGTCGGGGCGATTTTGCTAAAATAAGCCTGTTTTTTTACAGGCGTACGCGCATGGCATCCCCTTCACCTTCCCAGACACCCGCTCCTGCGGAGCAGACCTTTGCTGAACGACTGTCAGCACTGGAAGCTATTGTCAAACGCATGGAGTCTGGGGAGTTGCCACTAGAAGCCGCCTTAACCGCCTACAGTGAAGGCATGCAACTGCTGCAAGCCTGTCAGCGCGATTTACAGCAAGCCGAACACACCGTGATGCTGCTCAACCAGCAACAACAACTGGTGCCTTTTGAGACCGAATAATCCCGCCTGATTGATGACCACCGCCGAATTTGTTTTTGACCGCTGGGCTGCCAGCCATCAGCAGCGCATCGAGCATGTCCTCTCCCGGGTACTGCCCGAAGATACTGCTTTACCGCCACGACTGCATGCAGCCATGCGCTATGCAGTTCTGGGGGGCGGCAAACGGGTGCGTGCTTTGCTGAGTTATGCGGCGGCCGAATTGGCAGGCACGCCGGTACTCACAGCCGATCCGAGTGCGGCTGCGGTCGAGTTGATACACGCGTTTTCATTGGTGCATGATGACATGCCCTGCATGGACGACGATGATTTGCGGCGTGGCAAACCCAGTTGCCACAAACAGTATGATGACGCCACCGCCTTGTTGGTGGGCGATGCCTTACAAAGTCTGGCTTTTGAGTGTCTGGCCGAGAGTCAAGCACCACAAGCCTTAAAGCAAATTCAGGTGTTAGCACGCGCCACCGGGTCTCGCGGCATGTGCGGCGGCCAAAGCTTGGATTTGCAAAGCACCGGGCAACAGTTATCACTGACAGCGCTAGAACAGATGCACCAGCACAAGACGGGCGCATTGATTGAGGCCGCAACCTTGCTGGGCGCCTATGCCGCCAACCAGACACCGCTGCCGTTGATAAATACATTGACCACCTACAGCCGCCACATGGGACTGGCTTTTCAGGTGGTGGATGACATTCTAGATGCCACCGCAGACAGCCAAACCTTGGGTAAAACCGCAGGCAAAGATGCACGACAAGCCAAGTCAACCTATGTGAGCCTGCTCGGGCTGGAAGCCGCCCGCACACTGGTGAACCAGCTACATGAGCATACGCGTGCATTGTTGGCGCCCTACGGCCAAGCGGCTGACCCGCTACGCGGCATTGCCCACTTTATTTGTGAACGGTCTTTTTAACCATGACCTCGCTGCTTTCCCGCATAGACTCTCCGGCTGATCTGCGCTCGCTAGATCGCGCTCAGCTCAAAGCGTTAGCCGCTGAGTTACGTGAGTTTTTGATTCAAAGCGTATCGCAAACCGGCGGGCATCTCGCCTCTAATCTGGGCGTGGTCGAACTGACGCTTGCCCTGCACTACATCTACCAAACCCCAGAAGATCGCTTGGTTTGGGATGTGGGTCATCAGACCTATCCACACAAAATTTTAACTGGTCGCCGTGAGGCAATGGCGCAACTACGCAAAGCGGGTGGCATTGCCGGTTTTCCAAAACGCGATGAGAGTGTCTATGACACCTTTGGCACCGGTCACTCCAGCACCTCGATTTCGGCTGCGCTAGGCATGGCGGTCGCAGCCAAAGCCACTGGCTCAACGCGCCGCAGTGTGGCCATTATCGGTGATGGCGCGATGACTGCTGGCATGGCGTTTGAAGCCTTGAATAATGCGGGCGACATGGACACCAACATTTTGGTGATTCTCAACGACAACGACATGAGCATCTCCAACAATGTCGGTGCCTTGAATAATTATCTGGCGCGTCTGATGTCGGGCCAGTTATATGACCGCGTGCGCCGCAGTGGCAAAAAAGTGCTAGATATCATGCCTCCGGTCAAAGAGTTTGCCCGCCGTGCCGAAGAGCATGCCAAAGGCATGGTCACGCCCGGCACCTTATTTGAAGAATTTGGCTTTAACTATATTGGCCCCATTGATGGCCATGACCTAGATACGCTGATTGACACCTTGGGCAATATCCGTCAGTTGCAAGGCCCGCAGTTTTTACACGTGGTCACGCAAAAAGGCAAAGGCTATAGTCCAGCTGAAGACAACCCGAACAAATACCACGGCGTGAGCAAGTTTGATCCGCATAACGGCCACAGTTTAACCACCCAAGAGCGACCCACTTATACGCAGATTTTTGGTGACTGGCTGGTTGACATGGCCAGTGTGGACCCGCTGCTAGTGGGCATCACGCCCGCCATGTGTGATGGTTCTGGGCTCAACCGCTTTGCCGAACAGTTTCCGCAACGCTATTTTGATGTCGGAATTGCCGAACAACATGCGTTGACGTTTGCCGCAGGCATGGCCTGTGACGGTCTTAAGCCAGTGGTCGCCATTTACTCGACGTTTTTACAACGTGCCTACGACCAGCTGATTCATGACATTGCCTTGCAGCAGCTCGATGTGTTGCTGGCGATAGACCGTGCCGGACTGGTCGGTGCCGATGGTCCCACCCATGCCGGCAGTTTTGATCTCAGTTTTTTACGCTGCATCCCGAATATCGTCATCATGACGCCCAGTGATGAACAAGAATGCAGGCAGATGCTCACAACAGGCTATCAGTATCCAGGCACCGCCGCTGTGCGTTATCCCCGCGGCAGCGGCCCGGGTGCAACAGTGCAACCGGCATTGACAGCACTGCCCATAGGCAAAGCGGCATTGGCACGCCAAGGCCAAGGTGTGGCCATGTTGGCTTTTGGTAGTATGTTGGCACCCGCCTTGCAGGCCGCCGAAGTCTGTAATGCCACAGTGGTGAATATGCGTTTTGTCAAACCATTGGACAGCGCAATGGTATTGGAGATGGCGCGCACGCACCGTGCGCTACTCACCATAGAAGAAAATGCCGTCATGGGCGGCGCAGGGGCTGCGGTGATGGAATGCCTACAAGCGCATGGCGTCACAACCCCGATTCGCTGTTTGGGCTTACCAGATAGCTTTATCGAACACGGCAGTCATGAAACTATGCTCGCGGCATGCGGTCTAGACAAAAATGGAATTCTCGCAAACGTTGAGAATTTTATTTCCGAGTAGTATACTCAACTATTAATTATTGTCGGCGCTGCCCGCTTGGAACCCTCATGAACCAACCCGTGATCCCCACCACCATCGAAGATGTTCAAAATACCCCAGATGTACGCAGACTGGATATCAACAAAGTCGGCATTAAATCCATCCGTCATCCGGTGATTGTGAAAGACAAAACCGGTGGCGAACAGCATACCGTTGCGGTGTTTGACATGTATGTGCATCTGCCACATAACTTTAAAGGCACGCACATGTCTCGCTTTGTCGAGATTTTAAACATGAATGCGCATGCGATTTCCATCGATTCCTTTGAGTCGATTTTGCGTCAAATGGTCGAGCGTCTTGAAGCCGAATCTGGCTATGTTGAAATGCGCTTCCCTTACTTTATCAACAAAGCAGCTCCGGTGTCTGGGGTCAAAAGCTTGTTGGATTATGAAGTGACTTTTATCGGCGAAATCAAAAATGGCCAATTTGAAATCACCGTCAAAGTCATGGTGCCGGTGACCAGTTTGTGTCCATGCAGCAAAAAAATCTCTAATTATGGTGCACACAACCAGCGTTCACACGTCACAGTCACCGCCACGCTCAACGAGTTTATGTGGCTAGAAGATTTGATTACCCTGATTGAAGACCAAGCCTCTTGCCAGTTGTATGGCTTGCTCAAGCGTCCAGATGAAAAATATGTGACTGAACGCGCGTACGACAATCCAAAATTTGTTGAAGACATGGTGCGCGATGTGGCCGCCCAACTCAACGATGAGAAACGCATCGTGCAATATGTGGTTGAGTCCGAAAATTTCGAGTCTATCCATAATCACTCAGCGTATGCATTGATTGAGAGGGATAAAAGAGATAACGCATAACACCAGACTCGAAATTTCAGTGTAGGCTAACATCGATTTCAATGTTAAGCCCAGCGACCGAAACTAAAATTTCGAGTCTATTCATAATCACTCAGCGTATGCGTTGATTGAACGTGACAAACGCGTGAATTAATCAGTACCTCAGTCGTGGTAAAAAAGCAGTCTTATGGACGGCTTTTTTTATGACTGAAAAGTCTGGCGCAGGTCAGCGCGATGGTTGAGTTGCGCTAAGAGAACATCCCCTGACGCGCATATGGCTGTGCCAAGCGCAAGCCCCAGGCAATGATGATGGCCCCCGCCAGCGGAAATAAGGCAGCCAAGGTAAATGTCCACTGTCCACCCAGTGATTGCAAAGCAAAACCGCCTAGCAAGCCCCCCAATGCGCCGCCAATCCCGTAGGCCACACTGTTATAGATGGCCTGCCCTTTGGCCTGATGGCGCCCATTAAAATACTGGGTGACCACCTCAACCGAGGCGGCATGAAAACTGCCAAAGGTGAAGGCATGCAAGGTTTGCGCTAGCAATAACCAGCCCCATTGTTCTGGCACCAATCCCATGAGGGCAAAGCGCAATACGCCAATGGCCAAACTGCTGAGCAAAATGGTTTTTAGCTTGAAGCGCGCCATGATCCAAGGCATCTTGATAAAAATGCCGATTTCACACAACACGCCAAGTGACCACAAGCAGCCTATAGTGGCTTTGCTGTAGCCATGTTGGGTCAGATAAATCGAATAAAAGTTATACATCAGGCCATGCGCGGTCACCATCATGGCGCAGCCGATGAGCAATGAAAACACGGTAGGCTGCCGTAAAATTTGCCAGACAGAAAACTGGTCATGGGCATGCGGTGGCACATGCGCCTCAGGCAAGCGCCAGGTCAAGCCAAACAACACGCATTGCACTGCCAAAATAAACCACAACAAACTGCGGATGCCCAACCAATCGGTTAAAAAACCTAATACAATCGAGGCCACCATAAAGCCCCAAGAGCCCCACAGCCGGATTTTGCTGTAATGGCCATTGGTGCTGGCCAAATGCGCCAATACCAAAGACTCAGACAAGGGCAAGGTAGAACTGGTGAACAAGCTTAAGGCAATCATGACCACAAACATGCTGGTAAAGTCATGCGCCCAGAAAATCAGGATAAAGCCGATCAGCCCCAAACATGCCGTGGTGCGTATCCAGCGTACCCGTTGTCGGGTGTGGTCTGCCAGCCATCCCCACAAATTAGGGGCAATAATACGGCTGAGCTGAAACAAGGACATCAGCACCCCAATGTCTGCGGGCGAGAAAGACTCAGCCGTCAGATACAGGCCCCAGTAGGGCACAAATGCGCCGACAAAGAAGTAATAAATAAAATAAAAGCGCGACAGGGTGTGGTGCAGGGCATGACTCATAGACAATCTGCGCTCAAAGGTGAATGCCCAGTCGGGGACTGGGCGTGACTCGCGTTAAGGCTGGCGGTGGGTTGGCTGCACGTCGGCATTCTGACCGCGGTGACGTAAGGCATGGTCCATCAACACCAAGGCCAGCATGGCTTCGACGATAGGCGTGGCCCGGATGCCCACACAGGGGTCATGCCGACCGGTGGTTTGCATCATCACAGCCTCACCGTCTTGCGTGATTGAGCGCCGCGCCTGTGGAATGCTAGAAGTGGGTTTGAAGGCCACATTCACAATAATCTCCTGACCGCTGGAAATCCCCCCCAAAATACCGCCTGCATGGTTGGTGGCAAAACCCTCTGGCGTGATTTCGTCACAGTGCTGGCTACCGCGTTGCGCAATCGAATCAAATCCCGCACCGATTTCAACGCCTTTCACCGCATTGATACCCATCATGGCATGCGCGATATCGGCATCCAGACGGTCAAAAATCGGCTCACCCAGACCAACCGGCACCCGACTGGCAACCACTGTGATTTTAGCGCCTACAGAATCGCGCTCACTCCGTATCTGATCCATATAGGCTTCGAGCTGCGGCAAAATTTCTAAATTAGGCGAGAAGAAGGCATTGCCCTCATGCGCCAAGGCCTCCCAACTGACAAATGGAATCGCAATTTCACCTAATTGGCTCAGATAGCCGCGAATCTCTACGCCCCATTGCTGTTTTAGCCATTTTTTTGCGATGCCGCCCGCAGCGACACGCACCGCCGTCTCGCGTGCGCTTGATCGGCCGCCACCGCGATAATCGCGAAAGCCGTATTTTTGGTCATAGGTGTAATCCGCATGCCCAGGCCGGTAGGTATGCATGATTTTGCTGTAATCCTGCGAGCGCTGATCGGTATTGCGGATTAACAGGCCAATCGGCGTGCCCGTGGTTTTACCTTCAAACACGCCAGACAAAATTTCGACCGCATCCGCTTCATTACGCTGTGTCACATGCCGCGAAGTCCCAGGTTTACGTCTGTCTAAATCAACCTGCAAATCTTCGGCACTGAGAGGCAAACCGGGTGGGCAGCCATCCACAATCCCACCAATGGCTGGGCCATGGGATTCGCCAAATGTTGTCAAGGTAAACAGGGTGCCTATGGTGTTGCCAGACATGCTCAGGTCCTAAATAATAATTGCTAGTATTCTAACATAGAGTGTCAGACCACCCGCCCGCAGGTTGATTTCATTGGCCTGAACGCTTATGCTGGCACAGCCCACTGATAGAGGATGGCTATGGCCAAACGTAAGCATCTCCCTCGAAAACACCGACTGCTCGGCAACCCAAGGTCTGCGACGACACGCATTGATCACGTCACGGCCAGCGTGCATACCATTTGTTATAACGCGCAGACTTTTGACACCGCGACCTTGACGCAAGAAAGCTTGGCAGACTGGCCATTGCCCAACGGTGAAGTGGCCTGGATCAACGTCCATGGCGTGCTGGATATTGGCTTGCTTCAGGCCGTCGCCCGCCGCTTTAGCCTGCACCCGCTGGTGCTGGATGACATTCTGAATACTGAACAGCGGCCCAAACTCGATACCTATAGCGACTATCTGTTTCTAGAAACGCGTTTGTTCTACTATGACAGCAACAGCATGACGGTCAGCTCAGAACAAATCAGCCTCGCCTTAGGCCGTCACTGGTTGCTGACCATTCAAGAACGTCCCTCAGGCAGCTTTGAGCCGGTGCGGGAACGCTTGCGGCAGGGGCAAGCCTTATTGCGGCAGAGTGATGCCGACTATTTATGTTATGCCTTGCTCGATAGCTTGATGGAACGCTATTTTCAGGTGCTTGAGGCCATTAATGAGGATGCTGAGCAACTTGAACATCGGCTACTAAATCATCCCAGCCATGAAGACCTGCAAAATATCCATAGACTCAAGCATGTGAGCATACAGTTGCGGCGGGCGGTCTGGCCATTGCGTGAAGTCCTCAATAGCATGATACGCAATGAACATGGCTTTTTTGGCCCGCAGACGGTGCCCTACTTGCGCGACCTCTACGACCATACTGTGCATTTTACCGAGTCGTTAGAGGCCATCCGTGACACCTTGAGTGGACTGATGGATATTTATATGACCAGTTTGAGTCAACGGGTGAATTTAGAGGTACGGGCGTTAACCGTGGTGGCCATGTTGTTTATGCCGGCAACCTTGATTGCCGGTATTTTTGGCATGAACTTCGAACAGATGCCTTGGCTACATTCACCAGAGGGCTTTTGGTGGGCGATGGGGTTGATGGGGCTGATTGCCCTGGCCATGTGCTTAGTGTTCTGGCGACGTCAATGGCTGGGCAGACAGGCCACACATACCCCTTAACTCAGGCAGCCACTGCGCCAGGCAACTGTTTGACCACATCTTGTAACTCATAGTATAAGGCCATCACATCTTGCGCGGCGGCACCGTCTGCCTCATGCTCAAAAATATGCTGGCCCATGCGCAGGCTTTCTGCCAATGACGCCTGTTCGTATAGCTTGCTGAGTAACACCTCATTGCCAAATAAGCGCCGCATTTCTTGTTCGACCTCGCTGGTCATGGCTTTGCGCTTGTCAGCGCGGGTCAGCAGATATCGACGGGGCACAGGCCGTTTGAGAACCGGCGTCAGCGCGTTTAGCGCTTTGTCCATTTTGACAGCAGAATTAATCGACAGGTAGTCGCAAGACACCGGAATCAACACCAAATCGCTGGCCACCACTGCGCTGAGCGCAATCACCCCCAAAACAGGACAGCAATCCATCAACACCACGCCGCGCGAATGTTGAAAGGCTGCGGCTTGCAGCGCCACACTGAGTCTACGCAAAGTATCCGGGCCACGACCAAAAGCAGTATCCAATTGCATCAGCTCGGCATGTGCCGGAATCAATTGCATACCGTTGCGCAGGGGCTGTAATAACTCAGCGAGCGGAACGCCATCGCGATAATGCCGAATCAACGCCTGCTGAGGATCAATGCCCGTGTGCCTAAACACCTCTGTGAGTCTAGATTGCGGATCCATATCCAACATAATGACTGGCCGCTGCTTGCGATGATAAGCCGCCGCCAGATTAAGCGTGGTGGTGGTGGTGCCGACACCGGCTTTCTGATTAAACAGGGCAATCTTCAACATGGTCTGGCGTCATAATCCGCAAGTGGTCAGAGACAATCTCTATGCTCAGCATCATAAACGATGTTTTCAGCCTACACCACTGGATAAACCTGTAACCCACGCAACGATGATTTACGCGTGCGGGGGTTTAAAGATGCGCACTAGAAAAAAAGAAACCCGCGCAGGCGGGTTAAAGGGGGTTTGGATCAGGAGGAAATCAATGCTAGTCTTCGTAATCAACTTAACCAGCCATCAAACAAAACAGGGTGTGTTTCATTTAACGATGGTACAATTTTAGGGCGCAGATATTGCAGTTATTTGACCAAGCTGTAACTGAAATGTAAAAGTCAAAATTCAATTGTTATTAAATTGTAACTTTAATAAAAACAAGCACTTGCTTAAGACGTTTGAAGCCGATTCAACCATGTCGCGCTGCCCCAGCCCACCATCACCTCGTAGTCATGTATCACTGGGGCAATATAAAATTAGCTAAAAAAATCGCGTGCCTTGTCTACCCAGCTTTTGTTTTTTGGGCTGTGCTTACCCGCGTCGGCCTGCGTGCTGGTCTCAAATTCGCGCAACAGTTCACGCTGTTTTTCAGTCAGCCGCACTGGGGTCTCCACCACCACATGCACCATCAAATCACCATGCTCACTGGCGCGTAACGGTTTAATGCCTTTGCCACGCAGTCTAAACACGCTGCCGGTTTGCGTTTCTGCGGGAATCTTCATTTTTGCCGCGCCATCGAGGGTAGGCACTTCAATTTCTCCGCCCAAGGCCGCAGTGCTAAAACTAATCGGCATTTCGCAATGCAGGTTGGCGCCATCACGCTGGAACATGGCATGCGGTTTCAAATGCACCACCACATACAAATCACCGGTCGGCCCGCCATTGACACCAGCCTCCCCCTCGCCGCTCAAGCGAATGCGATCACCTTCATCCACGCCGGCGGGGATTTTGACGTTGAGCGTTTTGTTTTGCTTAACGCGGCCACCGCCATGACAGGTGGGGCAAGGTTCTTTCACCATCTTGCCGGTGCCGTGACATTTAGGGCAGGTTTGCTGTACCGAGAAAAAGCCTTGTTGCATGCGCACCTGACCATGGCCGTTACAGGTCGAACAGGTGACTGGCGAGGTGCCGGGACGCGCACCACTGCCATGACAGGTTTCGCAACTGGTTTGCACCGGAATACGAATCTTAGTTTCTGTGCCGCGCGCCGCTTCCTCTAGCGAAATTTCGAGGTTGTAGCGTAAATCGGCACCACGGTAGACGTTAGAACGTTGACCACCACGGCCACCGCCAAAGATATCTCCAAAGATATCGCCGAATGCATCGCTAAAGCCCCCAGAGCCAAAGCCGCCAAAACCAGTGCCACCCCCCATGCTGGGGTCTACTCCGGCATGGCCATACTGATCGTAGGCGGCCCGCTTTTGCTCG
>JAIXZQ010000025.1 GCA_027489475.1 Methylophilus sp. | reverse complement strand
GAGCTGTAGTATGGGTGCTCGTTGCCTCTTTTGTTGGCGGTTCAACCTGCACTTGAGGTGTTGGCGCAGCCAGGGTAGCCGTTTGTTTCGCGGGTTCGGAGGGAGCAGCTGTCTCGGTTGCGGCGGGTAGATTGCTGGCTTTGGTAACAGGAGACGTGACGGGCGCTGGTGGCGTCACCGCTGCTTTTTCGGTGCCGGCTAACGCAGGCGCTGTCGCAAGCTGTGTTTTTGCCTCTTGCGGCTTGCTCACAGCGGGTTGGCGCGCTTGTTGCTGAACTTCAGGCGCTTTTGGGGGGGGCGTTTTAACTTCTGCAGGTTTTACTTGGCCAGCAGTTGAATTTGTGGCGGTTGTTTGCACTGAGTTTACTTCATTTGCAGCTGTGGGCGCGGCCTGAGTCTCAGCAGGAGACAGTTGTGCTTCAGTCTTTGCCATTGAGGCCGGTGTAGTCTCCGCTTGACTTAAAGGGGCTGCATGATGATCTGTAGTCGCCGATTCTAATACGTTTTCATCCTCAGGTAATTCAGGGATGGGCTCTTTATTGGCTTGACGGTTAACAACAGTGATTTCAACTTGATGATGCGTGTTTTCAACCGCTCGGTCTTTGAGAATAAATGGCAGGATGATGAGCATGACCACCACCAAAGTGATGGCACCAACCAAACGCCGCCGTGCGGTTTTTTTCAACATTAATTCGTTGTCTGTCAACGCATCTCTCGCCATAGTATTGGGGTGGGTGGGTTGTGGTTATTGAATACAGCTTATCGTGACTCACGGCCTACGTCCGCTTGCCAATCATCTGGTGTTAACGCGAGGATGGCTGCCACCGTAAAAAATGAACCAAACACAATGATTTTATCATTGTTTGCAGCGTTCTTATAGGCGACGCGCATTGCCGCAACAAGACTATCGTGGCAAGTGATCTGTGTGTCAGCCACGTGTTGTTGCACACACGCTTGTAAATTTGCCATATCCACCGCGCGCGGATGCTCAATAGGCGCAATATGCCAACGGTTGATGACGGGATGTAAGATCTCTACCACACTGGCAATATCTTTGTCTGCCAGCATGGAAAATACGGCAATGACTTGGCTGTGCGGCTGCATCAATCGCTCAAGATTGTCTCGCAAGGCGCGAGCGGCGTGCGGATTATGCGCCACATCTAAAATCACATCCGGATGCTGTTGCAGATATTGAAACCGGCCGATGACCTCGGTGTCGGTAATCGCCTGTAACAACTGGCTTTGTGTCACGGGTAATTTGTCTGACAACGCACGTACGGCAAACATCACATTGGCGGCGTTATGCCATTGATACTGACCATACAAGCGCAGACTGGCGATGTTCAAAGTGCCATGTATGTCTGTGTAGTGCGCTTGGTTGTTTAGCGCTGCAGAAGGCGTTTGCTGTGAAGTATCCGGCGCACTGATATGATAATCCACACCAAGCCGGTGTAATTTGACCCCAATGCGTTGCGCATATGCGAGCAAGGTGGCAGGGGGATTGAGATCACCACATAGGGCGATTTGTTCAGCGCGATAAATACCGGCTTTTTCTTGACCAATTAACTCGCGGGTATCACCAAGAAACTCCATATGGTCGAGATCGACATTGGTGACAATCGCGCAGTCTGCATCGACAATATTGACCGCATCTAGGCGACCACCTAAGCCAACTTCGAGCACCACCACATCTAATAACTGTTGCTCAAACGCCCACAACGCCGCCAAGGTGCCCATTTCAAAATAGGTTAATGGAGTCTCTTGTCTCGCCTGCTCTACCGCATCAAACGCGGCACAAAGCAGTTCATCTGAGATTTGCGCGCCGTTAAAGCGAACGCGCTCATGGTAGCGCACCAAATGCGGCGAGGTATAACAGCCCACTTGGTAACCCGCATGTCTATACACTTGCTCCAACATGGCGCAGGTTGACCCTTTACCATTAGTGCCACCGACCGTGATGACGGTGAACGGATAGCGCAATTGCAAACGCTTGGCCACGGCCTGCACACGCTCAAGCCCCATTGCGATGGCTTTGGGGTGCAGTGACTCGATATAACTGAGCCACTCTGCCACCGTGCGCGTTGGCGCGGGCGTGACGTCGGACATTAGGCGGCTTTAGTGATATTTAACAAACTAGACAGCAACTGACTGAGTTTTGCCCGCATCTCACGTCTGTCAATAATCATGTCAATGGCGCCATGTGTGAGTAAAAATTCGGCACGTTGAAAACCCTCTGGTAAGGTTTCACGCACGGTTTGTTCAATCACGCGTGGTCCGGCAAAGCCAATCAGCGCATTGGGTTCAGCAACAATAACATCTCCCAGCATGGCAAAGCTGGCAGATACCCCACCCATGGTTGGATCAGTTAACACTGAGACATAAGGCAGCCCCGCCTCAGACAGTTTGGTCAGTGCTGCACTGGTTTTCGCCATTTGCATCAATGACAGCAAGCCCTCTTGCATACGCGCACCGCCACTGGCAGAAATACAGACAAAAGCGCATCGATGATCAATGGCTGCTTGCACGCCGCGTACAAAGCGCTCGCCCACAACAGAGCCCATAGAGCCGCCCATAAACTTGAATTCAAATACCGCCGCTACGACAGGGACGCCCTCTACGCTGCCCCGCATAACCACCAACGCGTCTTTTTCTTTCACATCACGTTGTGCCGCCTTCATACGCTCAGCGTAAGGCTTGCTGTCTTTGAATTTAAGCGCATCCACCGGCGTAACGTCAGCACCAATTTCAATGCGCTCACCCGGGTCAAGCAACACATTGAGGCGATCACGCGCACCAAGACGGTGATGGTGACCACATTGCGGACAGACCTCTAGATTGGCATCCAAGTCGGTG
>JAIXZQ010000050.1 GCA_027489475.1 Methylophilus sp. | reverse complement strand
TTCCATGTATCTACCAACTCAAACACCAGCGGCGCTTGCACCGGGATGGTCGGATGCAACGCAGACCATGGACTCCAAGCACGAAAGCGCACGCCTGCAATATATTCACCTGCGGTGTCTGTGGCTTGCAACGGCAACGGCCTACCGTTACAGGTCACCACATGGCGATGCTCGGTAAGCCCACTGACGGTCACTTGCAAGCGTTCTACCGATGAATCGACATAACGCGCCGTACCGCCGCCCGCTACTTCTTCGCCCAGCACATGCCAAGGTTCGATGGCTTGACGCAGCGCGATGGTCACCCCTTGATAAGCCACGCTGCCAAAGCGCGGAAACCTAAACTCAATAAACGGCGCAAACCACTGCGACTCAAAGGCATAGCCCGCCTGACGCAAATCGGCCACCACATCCGCCATGTCTTGTGCCACATAATGCGGCAGCATCCAGCGGTCATGCAGTTGTGTACCCCAATGTACCAAGGGTGCGGTGTAGGGCGTTTTCCAAAAGCGGGCAACCAATGCCCGCAACAGCAGGCTTTGTAGCAAACTCATCTGGGCATGCGGAGGCATTTCAAATGCGCGCAACTCCAGCAACCCCAGACGCCCAGTGGGACCATCGGGCGAATACAGCTTGTCTATCGAAAACTCTGCGCGGTGCGTGTTGCCGGTTAAATCGACCAGCAAATTGCGTAACAGCCGGTCAACCAGCCAAGGCTGTTCACTTTCTTTGCCGGGCGGACACACCGCCGCCATTTGCTGAAACGCGATGGCCAGTTCATACAGATTGTCATCCCGCGCTTCGTCTACCCGCGGCGCCTGACTGGTGGGCCCAATAAAGGTGCCCGAAAACAGATAAGACAAGGCCGGATGGTTTTGCCAATAAGTAATCAGACTGCGTAACACATCTGGGCGGCGTAACAACGGACTGTCTGCCGGGGTAGCCCCTCCCAAGGTCACATGGTTACCGCCACCGGTGCCGGTATGGCGTCCATCCAGCATAAATTTCTCGGTGCCCAAACGACATTCTCGCGCCAGTGCGTACAGCACGGTGGTCTGCTCAACCAAGGCCTGCCAACTGCTGGCCGGATGCACATTCACCTCAATGACGCCGGGGTCAGGGGTGACGCTAAGCAACGTCAATCTGGCATCGCGCGGCGGAGGATAGCCCTCTAGCCGCACCCGCAGTTGCAACTGACTGGCAGTCTGTTCGACCACACTGAGCAAGTCGAGATAATCCTCACAGCGGGTCACAGGCGGCATAAACACATATAAGCGCCCCTGTCTGGCTTGCACGCACAGCGCGGTATGCACCACCTCCCGCGCCAGCGGCTGCGTGTTGGCGGGGGCACGCACTTTAGGTGTTTTGGCCGCCGCCAAAGGCGACTGGGGCGCAAACGGATCAAGCTCAAAAGCTGGATCCATGTCAGCCGGCAATTGCCAAGGCAGGGCGGCCAAGGGCAGACGTAAGCCCATGGGCGAATCTCCGCCTAATAAGAACAAGTGCTTACGACGCAATGGCCATTTGCTGGTTAACCAAGGCCGCTGCACCGACTTTGTGGGCTCAATACGGTCATCTGGCTTCAGCGGCATGACAAAACCCACCACCTGCCCCAAGCCTTGTTGCAAGGCCTGCGCCAGTCGTTGTCGCTCGGCACTGTCGTGCAATTCGGCCGTCAGCGGGTCAAGGTTATCTGGCAATTGTTGTTCTTGTTGCAGCAGACTAAACACATCTTCATACGCCGGAATGACACAGGCGGTTGGAAAGCCTAAGTGTTGTGCCAGGGCATACACAAAGGCCTGCGCTTCGGGCAGGCCATAAGCGTCTTGAGCGTCATCAGTGGACAACACGGTTTGGTCGCGCCACAGCGGTTGTCCATCGGCACGCCAATACAGGTTAATCGCCCAGCGCGGCAACGGCTCACCGGGATACCACTTGCCCTGACCATGATGCACCAGCCCCTGCGGGGCAAATTGTTGCTTGAGTCGGTCGGCTAGGGTCCCCGCCAGTTGCCGCTTATGCTCGCCCAATGCCAGCGTGTTCCACTGTGCGCCATCCATGTCATCAATCGATACAAACGTCGGTTCACCACCTTGCGTTAAGCGCACATCCTGCGCTTTTAATTGCGCATCCACCGCCTCCCCCAGTGCCAAAATGGCCTGCCAGTCTTGCTCGTTATACGGCTTGGTGACGCGCGGGTCTTCATGAATGCGGGTGACCGTCATCTGGTGGCTAAAGGTGACCTCGGCAATGTCGGTAAAGCCGCTAATCGGCGCTGCCGAGGACGGTAGCGCAGTACACGCCAGTGGAATATGCCCCTCCCCCGCCAGCAAGCCAGAAGTGGGGTCTAGCCCCACCCACCCTGCACCGGGAATAAATACCTCGGTCCAGGCGTGCAGGTCGGTAAAGTCCTCGGTCGTGCCACTGAGGCCATCCAGCGCAGCCACATCGGCTTTCAATTGAATAAGATAGCCTGAGACAAAGCGCGCGGCTAACCCTAGATGACGTAAAAGCTGCACCAGCAACCAGGCCGAGTCGCGGCATGAGCCGGTGCGGAGATGTAGGGTTTGTTCTGGGGTCTGTATGCCGGGCTCTAAGCGCACGGTGTAGCCAATCTCGGCCTGCACGCGCTGATTAATCGCCACCAGCATATCGACGATTTTCATCTCTGGCTGTATCACCTGCTGTTGTACCTGCTGCACCCAGGCTTGCAGACCCTCGCCCGCCGGTTCTGGCTGTAAATAGGCGGTCAGTTCAAAAGCCTGTTGCGGGCTGTAACTGAAGGGATAATGTTCGGCATGCGGCTCGACAAAAAAATCAAACGGGTTGATGACCGTCATGTCTGCCACTAAATCGACCGTGAATTCGAGCGTACGCACCATT
>JAIXZQ010000192.1 GCA_027489475.1 Methylophilus sp. | reverse complement strand
TCCGGCTAACTGGGTAAAAATGCCATGTTCCACCACACCGGGGATGTTGTTAATCAAGGCGTTTAAGGTCTGGGCATCTAAACTGGCATCAAACCGCATATCCAGCACCAAACTGCCGTGGCTGGTGATACTCAAACCGTCTTTAGCCGCGTTGGGGCGTAAATCACCCACCCCGCCAACGGTTTCTAGGCTGCGTTTAACGGCTTGCCAGGCAAACGGCATGACTTCAATGGGGATGGCATAGCTCTCGCCAATGCGGCTGACCAGCTTGCTTTTGTCCGCCACCACAATAAACTCGGTGGCCGCACGCGCTAGCAGTTTTTCCATCACCAAATCATAGCCACGGCCTTTGAGCAGCGATTTATCTGGGGTGATTTCGTCGGCACCATCGACATACACATCAATCTGCGACAATTGCGACAAGCTACGCACCTGCAAGCCAGACTGTTGTGCCTTGATCATGCTGATATTGGAGCTGGCGACGGTGGTTACGCGTAAGTGTTCCGAGCGCTGTCGGTCGGCCAAGGCCTCAATAAAATAATTGGCGGTCGAACCTGTGCCCAACCCCACAATCATATCGTGTTCAATCAGGCTGGCAGCAGCCAGCGCAACGGCTTGTTTATCATTCATAGGGTTCTCCGTGCGGGCCTGATAAAAGGCTCAGGCCGCGTATCGCTCTGGCATGCAGGTGCGCAAAGACATGCGCCGGTAAGCGTGGTGCAAAGTGGCCTGCCTGCAATGCTGTCAGCTATAATAGCAAACTCGGCGCGTTCGCCAACATCCTCTCGTCTAAGCAAGGCAATAAGATTCACACTTTTATGGCAGTTTCTCTCCCCGTTATCGGCCACCCGCAACGACAGCTCTTTCACAGTGCCGGGCAAGACAGTCAAGCCTTGGCCGCCCTGGCCACCGCCTGTCGCAGTCAACATAGTCCTTTGGTGGTGCTCACCGCCACGGCCTTTGAGGCACAGCGTCTGGTCGAAGAACTTCCGTTTTTTGCCAAAGACCTGCAGGTGCATTTGTTGCCAGATTGGGAAACCCTGCCGTATGACGTTTTTTCGCCGCATCCTGACCTGACTTCAGAGCGTTTAGCCACCCTCTATCAACTGAGTCAAAATCAGAGCCAAGTGGTCATCGTGCCTATGGCCACTGCCTTGTTGCGCCTGCCTCCAGTGGCGTATTTGGCCGCCCACAGTTTTATGCTTAAAAAAGGCCAAACACTGGATGTCGAGGCGTTGCGGCAACAATGCGCGCAAGCGGGCTATCACCATGTCAGTCAAGTGATGGCGCCGGGTGAGTTTAGTGTGCGCGGCGGGTTGGTAGACTTATACCCGATGGGCAGCGCTTTTCCCTACCGCATAGACTTGTTTGATGACGAGATAGAGAGCATACGCACCTTTGATATTGATACCCAACGCAGTGTCTATCCGGTGCCCGAAATCCGCATGCTACCAGCGCGTGAGTTTCCCATGGATGAGGCGGCGATTACCCGCTTTCGTAGCCAGTTTAGAGAGTATTTTGAGGGCGATCCGCAGCGGGCAAAAATCTATAAAGATGTCAGCAAGGGCACGCCCAGTGGCGGCGTAGAGTGGTATCTGCCGCTGTTTTTCGAGCAGACCGCCAGCTTGTTCGATTATCTGCCTGCGCAGACAGTGTTGTGCTTGCATGGTGATCTGGATAAAGCCGCACAAACCTTTTGGACCGACGCCAGCAGCCGTTATCGCCTAATGGCGCATGACCCAGAAAAGCCAATTTTGCGCCCAGAAAGCTTGTTGCAAAAAGCCGATGTGTTTTTTCAACAGACGCATGCCTTTGCGCTGGTCTATCAACAGGTGACCCCACAAGCGCCGCTGCCTGCGGTGGATGTAGACCGCCGCGCCGAGCAGCCACTGCATAAACTACAAGCGTTTATCAGCCAGTTTACTGGCCGGGTGCTAATTGCCGCAGAGAGCTTAGGTCGTCGCGAGACCATCGCGCAGTTATTCCAAGAACATGGCCTCAGTGTCAGTCTGGCGGATGACTGGCAACAATTTATTGCTGTGAATGATGACGTGATGCTGGGCGTTGCGCCTTTGCATCAAGGCTGGCAACAGGCGGACATTGCCATCATCACCGAGGCCGAGCTGTATGCCACCACGGTCAGACAGCAACGTCGCCGCAACCAAGAGAAAGCGCGCAATACGGAGGGCATGCTCAAAGACTTGTCTGAGTTGCGCATTGACGACCCCGTCGTGCATGAACAGCACGGGGTGGGGCGCTACAAAGGACTGGTCAATATCGACTTTGGTGAAGGCGAAACCGAACTGTTGCTGATTGAGTATTTTGGCGACGACAAACTCTATGTGCCTGTCTCGCAACTGTTTCTGATTTCGCGCTATTCTGGTGGCCCACCAGAAACGGCACCTTTGCACCGGCTAGGCAGTGGCCAATGGGATAAAGCCAAGAAAAAAGCCCTCAAGCAGATTCGAGACACGGCAGCCGAGTTGCTGAATTTATACGCCCAGCGGGCAGCCCGCCGCGGCCATGCCTTTACCTTGAGCTTGCAAGACTACGAGGCGTTTTGCGAAGGCTTTCCGTTTGAAGAAACACCAGACCAGCTTGAGGCCATTGAGGCGGTGATTAAAGACATGCAGTCCGGCCGCCCGATGGATAGGCTGGTGTGCGGCGATGTGGGTTTTGGTAAAACCGAGGTGGCATTGCGTGCCGCGTTTGTCGCCGTCATGGGCGGGCGGCAAGTTGCCGTGCTGGTGCCCACCACCTTGCTGGCCGAACAGCATTACCAAAACTTTTGTGACCGCTTTGCCGAATGGCCGATTAAAATCGCCGAGATTTCCCGCTTTAGAACCGCTAAAGAACAGGCCGAAGCGCTCAAAGGGCTGACCGATGGCAGCATAGATATCATTATTGGCACC
The DNA here is from genome assembly GCA_027489475.1 of Methylophilus sp. GTDB lineage: Bacteria > Pseudomonadota > Gammaproteobacteria > Burkholderiales > Methylophilaceae > Methylophilus. The sequence goes on along the minus strand of JAIXZQ010000192.1, from coordinate 515 downwards.
CATAGACTGATCCAAAAAGACGTCAAGTTTAAAAACCTTGGCTTGGCGATTTTGGATGAAGAACACCGTTTTGGCGTGCGACAAAAAGAACAAATGAAAGCTTTACGCGCCGAAGTGGATGTGCTGACCCTGACCGCCACGCCCATACCGCGTACCTTGAGTATGGCGATGGAAGGCTTGCGTGAGTTCTCGGTGATTTCTACCCCGCCACAAAAACGGCTGGCAATTAAAACCTTTCATACCCCGTATTCGGACGGCATTATCCGTGAGGCGGTGATGCGTGAATTTAAGCGCGGCGGTCAGGTGTATTTTCTACATAACGAGGTGGATACCATCTACGTCATGAAAGAAAAACTAGAAAAAATCCTGCCCGAAGCCCGTATCTCGATTGCGCACGGCCAGTTGCGCGAACGTGAGCTGGAATATGTGATGCGCGATTTTTACCAGCAACGGTCAAACTTGTTGCTGTGTACCACCATTGTCGAAACCGGCATTGACGTGCCCACCGCCAACAC
>JAIXZQ010000023.1 GCA_027489475.1 Methylophilus sp. | reverse complement strand
TTCCGTTTGACCGCCATGCAGCGACAGGCCATTTGTTGAGTGAAGCGCAGCTCAATCATCAACGCTGTCTATTGGCCCCCACGCAGGTGCTATGGGTGGTGGGCGATGCCGACGTTGCCAAGCATATCAACTGGTTAAAAAATCGCACACCGGTGGCGCACGTGCGAAACCACTTGTTATGGCGGGTGGATGCCGCACAACGTGACCTTGACTGCCGGGCTGAGGCGCAGTAAGTCACACGCAACAAAAAGCCCTGGGGTATGCCAGGGCTTTTGTCTGTTCTTCGGACTAGACGGCTTGATGGTAGCGCGGACTGAGCGCGCGCAGGGTTTCTAGCATACAGGCGGCATGTTCTGGCGGTGTCCATTGGGTGATGCCGTGACCAAGATTAAATACATGGCCATGACCATGACCATAGCTGGCCAAAATCTGTGCCACTTCATGCTCGATGGCAGCGGGTGAGCTCAGTAATATGGCCGGATCCATATTGCCTTGTAAAGCCACGCGGTCACCTACACGGGCGCGCGCTTGACCAATATCCACGCTCCAATCTAAGCCCAGTGCATCGGCGCCTATCGCTGCCTGGGCTTCTAGCCACAAGCCACCGCCTTTGGTAAATACGATGCAGGGTACAGTGCGGCCTTCGGCGGTTTTAGTCAGTCCAGCGACAATCTGTTGCATGTATTGCAATGAAAACGTGTGATAACCCTGATGCGACAAAGCGCCGCCCCATGAATCAAAAATCATCACCGCCTGAGCGCCGGCGGCAATTTGCGCGTTGAGATACTGTGTCACGGTGTCTGCGGTGATTTGCAAAATGCGATGCAGCAAGGCGGGCTGGGCATAGCCCATTTTTTTAGTGGTTAAAAAGTCTGAGCCGCCTTTGCCCTCTATCATATAGGTTGCCAAGGTCCAAGGACTGCCAGAAAAACCAATCAGCGGCACACGGCCTTGTAACGCTTTGCGGATGCTGCTGACGGCGTCAAATACATACTGCAGTTTCGTCATGTCGGGGACTTCGAGCGCCAAAATATCGGCTTCTGCTTGCAAGGTACGCTGAAAACGGGGGCCTTCGCCTTCTTCAAAATACAGGCCTAGCCCCATGGCGTCTGGCACCGTCAAAATGTCGCTAAACAAAATAGCGGCATCTAATTGCGGGTAGCGGTCTAGCGGTTGCAGCGTGACCTCGGTGGCAAATGATGGACTCTGACACAGTTGCATAAAACTGCCTGCTGTCTTACGGCTGGCGCGATACTCTGGCAGATAGCGACCCGCCTGACGCATCATCCACACTGGGGTGTATTCGGTGGGTTGGCGCAACAATGCGCGTAAAAAGGTATCGTTTTGCAGAGCAGTCATAGTCAGTGCGCAGGCCATCCGCAGCGCGGTACGGCGTGGCGTTCCAAAGATAAAGGTTGATTATAAAGGGTGGTGATAGGTTTAATGTCGCGGCCTTGGTTTATTTTGCGTGCGCAAAACACAACGCCGATGACAAGCATCGGCGTGTGTGACTTTAGTTATTCATCAGCACTTAACGTGGCAGGGTAGAGCTGCCCATCAAGAAAGCATCGACTTCGCGTGCGCACTGGCGGCCTTCGCGAATTGCCCACACCACCAGCGATTGACCACGACGGATATCGCCAGCAGCAAACACTTTGGCTTTGCTGGTTTTGTAGCAGCCTTCACCATCGGTGGTGGCTTTCGCATTGCCACGTGCATCTTTTTCAACGCCAAAGGCATCCAGTACTTTTTGAATCGGTGAAACAAAGCCCATGGCCAAAAATACTAAGTCCGCTGGAATAGTAAACTCAGAGCCAGGAATTTCAGACATTTTGCCGTCTTTCCATTCTACGCGCGCACCTTGTAAGGCTTTCACCTTACCGTTTTCACCTATCAGTGCTTTGGTGGTGATGGACCAATCGCGGTTGGCGCCTTCTTCATGCGAGCTTGAGGTCCGCATTTTTAATGGCCAATTTGGCCACACCAAGGCTTTGTTTTCTTTTTCAGGGGGTTGTGGCATCAATTCAAACTGGGTAATGCTGGCCGCGCCATGACGGTTAGAGGTGCCTACACAGTCAGAGCCAGTATCGCCGCCGCCAATCACGATAACATGCTTGCCAGTCGCTTTGATTTGCCCTGGCACGCTATCCCCAGCCACCATTTTGTTGTTAGGCATCAGAAAATCCATGGCGTAATGTACCCCGTCCAGTTCACGGCCTGGCACAGGCAGATCGCGCGGTTGTTCGGCACCACCGGCCAAAATCACAGCGTCAAAGTCACGCTCTAGGTCAGCGGCGCTGACATTTTCACCCACGTGCTGATTGACCTTAAAGGTGACGCCTTCAGCTTCCATCTGCGCCATACGACGATCAATGTTGGCTTTATCGAGTTTAAAGTCAGGAATGCCATAACGTAGCAAGCCGCCAATACGGTCGTTTTTCTCAAACACCGTCACGGCGTGCCCTGCACGCGCCAATTGTTGCGCGGCGGCCAGACCGGCTGGCCCAGAGCCGACGATGGCCACTGTTTTACCGGTTTTGTTCGGGTTGATTTGCGGGGTGACCCAGCCGTTTTCCCACGCTTTATCAATAATGGCATGCTCAATCGACTTGATACCGACGGGGTCATTATTAATGTCCAGAGTACAAGCGGCTTCACAGGGAGCCGGGCAAATGCGGCCAGTAAAGTCAGGAAAGTTGTTGGTAGAGTGCAGCACGTCAATTGCAGTTTTCCAGTCTTGACGGTAGACCAGGTCATTCCAGTCAGGAATGATGTTGTTGATGGGGCACCCCGTGGTGCAGAACGGAATGCCGCAGTCCATACAGCGTGCGCCTTGCTGTTTGGCCTGATCATCGGTCAAATGCAATACAAACTCTTTGTAATGTTTAACCCGTTCTTGGACTGGCAAATTTTCTTCTGCCAGACGTTCAAATTCCATGAAACCTGTAACTTTACCCATGTGAACTCATCTCTTCCTTGTTGCGCGCGAATGACGCAATCTTGTGTCTACCCCGCCTCACGGCGGGCTTTCCAATTAAAGCGATTATGCGGCCTGTTTTGTGTTGGCCGCCGCCATTTCTGTCAGCGCGCGCTTGTATTCGTTAGGGAACACCTTCACGAATTGCGCGCGGGCAGTTGGCCAATCAGCCAACAGCGCCTGCGCCCGTGGGCTGCCGGTCAATTGTAGATGTTGCTCAATCAGGCCTTTTAGCGTGACTTCATCTGGTTGACCCAGATGTTGCACTTTGCCCATGTCGGCATCTGCCGCCTCGACTTTTTCTAGCGACACCATGCTCATATTGCAGCGTTTGGCAAATTGACCGTCGATATCGTACACATAGGCAATGCCGCCGCTCATCCCCGCTGCAAAGTTTTGACCAGTTTGTCCCAGCACCACCACGGTACCGCCAGTCATGTATTCACAGCCGTGATTACCTACGCCTTCGACCACCGCCGTTGCGCCAGAGTTGCGCACGCAAAAGCGTTCGCCCGCGACACCGCTAAAGTAGCTTTGTCCGGTGGTGGCGCCGTACATGACGGTATTACCGACAATAATGTTTTCATAGGACAAGCCAGGGAAGCTGGCAGGCGGTTTGATAATGATTTGACCGCCACACAAGCCTTTACCCACATAGTCGTTGCCTTCGCCTGTCAGCTCAAAGGTGATGCCTTTGGCCAAGAAGGCGGCAAAACTCTGC
>JAIXZQ010000329.1 GCA_027489475.1 Methylophilus sp. | reverse complement strand
TGTCAGTCATTCATCTGCGGCACAGCTTAGTTGCTTTTTATCAGCGGCTAGGCTACCAGCCGACTGGCGAGGTGAGGCCGTTTCCGGCGCAATCCACCTTATGGCAGTTGCAAGTGCCGCATCTCGAACTCATCACCTTGCAAAAACCGTTATCCTTCGAATCCAGCGCCGCCACCGCCATGGCAGAGACCTCACCTTCCCGATTACACAGGCTACGCGACCACATCCGATGACGGGCGCTTTGCTGGTATTGCTCTCGGCCATTGGGTTTTCATCCAAAGCCATTATCGCCAAGTTGGCCTATCTGCAAGGGGTGGATGCCGCGAGTCTGATAGCCTTGCGTATGCTGTGTGCCATCCCGTTTTTTGTTGGCTTGGGCTGGTGGGCCATGCGACAAGCGACGCCAATGACTATGCAACCAAGAGATTGGGGATTGCTGGTGTTGCTGGCCGTGGTGGGCGGCTATGGCTCAATGTGGCTTAATTTTGAGGGGCTCAGAACTATTTCAGCTGGCTTAGAACGCGTCATTTTGTTTATTTATCCCACCTTGGTGGTGGGCATCAGTGCGCTGTGGCTGCAGCACCGTATCACACGCCGTGAATGGGTTGCTATGCTGGCCAGTTATGCGGGCGTGGTGTTGGTCGTTTGGCATGATGTGTCTTGGGCCGGGTGGCGCAGTGACCATACGTTGCTAGGGGCCACATTGGTTTTTTTGAGCGCGCTCATGTATGCGGGGTATCTGCATGTGAGTGGCTATCTGATTCCTAAACTCGGTGCCAGCCGCTTTACTGCGTTCAGCATGAGTTTGATTGCTCTCACCAGCCTGTGGCCATTGATTGGGCAGCATGAGATTCAGGTGATTCGCCAACTCCCCGAAGCGGTCTATGGTCTCGCACTGTTAATGGCCTTGGTGGCAACGGTATTGCCCTCGGTCTGTATGAATCTAGGTATACAGCAGCTTGGCAGTCGCAAGGTCGCGCTTATGAGTGCGATTGGGCCGGTGTCTACCATAGTGCTGGCGATGCTGTTTCTAAATGAACCTATTTCATGGTTGCAAGGCTTGGGTACCGGCTTGGTGTTGGCAGGCGTGTTGGCAGTTAGTGTGGAGGCGAAGACGTCTGGTTAACGATACTGCCCAGGTCGCGTCGCAACACACCATGGCTCACGCACGCCACTTCTATCCAGCGTATGCAGACGCTCAGCGTATCCGTTGCCAGTCAAAAAAAGGCCCGGGGTCGGTTTTGCGGCCGGGGGCGATATCTGCATGCCCCACCAGATGTTGAATCGGATAGCGCTGTCGCAAGGCGGTAATCAGTGCCCGTAGGGTGACATATTGGGCATCTTCAAATGCCTCGATATCACTGCCTTCAAGCTCTATGCCTACTGAAAAATCATTGCAGCGGTCACGGCCCTGCCAGTGTGAGGCACCGGCATGCCAAGCGCGTTGCTGGCAACTGACAAATTGATAGAGGCCTCCGTCGCGCCGGATTAAAAAATGGGCGGACACTTTTAAATGCGCAATTTCGGCGTAATAAGGATGTGCGTTGGGGTCCAGTTGATTGGTGAATAATTGCAGTATGCCGTCGCCGCCATACTGATGCGGCGGCAAGCTGATGTTGTGAATGACGATCATATCCACAGTCGCAGGCACCGGCCGCGCGTCGTGGTTAGGCGAGGGCAGATACCTTGCCCGGCTGGCAAAGCCTTCAGCGTCTATGGTGAGGAGTGGACATGCATTCAACATGGCAACATTGTAGGTGAAAAGCCACAAATTGCGCTATGATTTCGCCGGCATGCACAGGTTTGTCATGCCTCTGCGTTCATGGTGGTCAACGCAGGCCGGATAACCCCCGCCAAACGAGGATTAGGATGGTATTTTTTCAGTTATTGTTGATGTTGCTGGTCATTTTAGTGGCCGCCGAAGTGTTCACCAATGCACTTGAGCATTTAGGCGAGCGGCTGGGCATTTCTGAGGGGGTCACCGGCTCGATTTTTGCCGCTGTGGGGACAGCGTTGCCTGAAACCTTGGTACCGTTGTTGGCCATTTTCTCTTATACCTCAGCCACTGGCAATAGTCATGCGGGCCATGATATTGGGGTGGGGGCCATTTTGGGGGCACCGTTGATGTTGGCTACCCTGTCTATCAGCCTGATGGCGCTCTCCGTCCTCAAACGCCGTGGCAGCACAGGCCATGTGCGGCCAGAGCGGACGGGCTTGGTGCGCGACCTTAACTTTTTTATTTTGGCGTTTGTGTTTGCCACCGTCGCCATGTTTGTCCCGCATACTGAGCCGCTGGTACGTTACGGCATCAGCATCTTGATGATTTTGATTTATTTTGTTTATGTGTTGATGACCATCAAGGCCTCACAAGCACTGGTTGAAGACGGCCACGCCACTGAAGCCGAAGATATTATGTTTTTATCCCGACTGGGCTTGCCCACCAATATGCCCACCATTTTTGTCCAGTTAATCCTTGGCTTGGGGTTGTTGATTTTCGGCGCCAAAGGCTTTATTAACGAGGTAGAAACCGCAGCGGCGATACTGGGCGTGTCAGCATTGCTGCTGTCATTATTGATTATTCCCATCGCTACAGAGCTGCCCGAAAAGGTCAATAGTATCTTGTGGATACGCAAGGGCAAAGACACGTTGGCCTTTGGTAATATCACCGGGGCGATGGTGTTTCAAGGCACTTTGTTGCCAGCCATAGGCATCATGCTCACAGACTGGTCTCCACGTCTAGAAGTCTCTTGGGGGATAGGCATTACCCTGTTAGCGGCGGTTTGGTTGCGTTATCGTATTGCACAAGGCGGTTTGCTTGTCTGGCATTTACTGGTCAATGGTGGATTGTATTTGCTGTACTTGGCGATTGTTTTGCACTAGCGGTATAGCGTCGATTAAACAACAAAAGCAATTAAAAAAGCTGCTTGCGAGCAGCCTTTTTAATGGGGCGTTTGCTGGCTGTACGTTTGCTGTCTTGGCCAGCTTCACAGCCGCTTATTCTTCTTCTGCTTCACTGTCTTCCAAATCGGCGTCTTGTTCTTTGGACAAGCCGAGTTTTGATAAGCGATAGCGCAGGGTTCTAAAGCTGATACCCAGCAATTTGGCGGCCGCAGTTTTATTGTTATTGGTTTTTTCCAGCGCCTGCAAAATCGTGCGTTTTTCGATGTCTTCAAGATAATCAGACAGGCTGATATCCATGGGCAACATGGT
>JAIXZQ010000123.1 GCA_027489475.1 Methylophilus sp. | reverse complement strand
TACATCATTACATTTTAAGATCAGGTTTGCGTTTTAATTGTTGCCTAAGAGCGTCACGCTCTTGTGTAATCGCTTCGTTTTCAGCTCTGAGCACAACAACTTCAGCCTCAGCTTTGATCAAACGAGTCATAAGTTGATGTGCGTTTTTTTACTTTCTTTCTTCTCTTTCAACAATTTCTTTTGCTCTTTCTTGTGCTTGCTTTAATAAGAGCTCGCCCATTTTTATAAATTTATTAAGAATGGAATCTTTGACAGCACGAGCCTCAATCTCTGCATTCGCAATCGCTTTGGCTTTAATGTCTTCAGCTAGCAGTTCAAGCTCTTCGGATACCAGTTTATCCATGCTCTCAATTTGCCGTTGCTGGTCTGCTAACTCTTTGGCCTGTTTAGCACGTGCTTTGTAAACTGGTCTTGATTCTCGCAATTTTTTTGGACCATCTTTGAGCATACCGTTAGGTGCGCCAACATCATGGTAATAACGTTGCTGAAATTCGCGCATAGCCTCTTTGTAAGCGTTTTTATTTGATGCGTTATTATTTTCTGCTTGAGCTTTTTGCTCTTGCTCACCCATATAGCCAGCGTGTATGTCTTTTGCGCGCCCTGTAGGAGATACTGCATAAAAATGAATATGCGGATGTGGTTCATCCAAGTGCATTGTGATATTTTTTAAGTTATCGCCATATTCGGTATGTAACCAATTTATGGTGTCATTAAGCCACCTTTTGAAGTTATCTGGATTTGAATCAAATTCCTCACGTGGATAACTTGCAATACCCGCTAATATGATTGGCGTGTCATCTCTGAGTTTCCTACCACGCTTGTCAGTTTTACCATCCGTGGATTCATATGCCAGTGCTTCTACTTCATCTAGCGACACACCATAAATATGTTTCGGTTGAAGCGGGTTATCAACATGAGAACATGCATCAGGCTCTCGCTTGGCTTCTGCAATGATTTGACGAACATTTCTCAGAGAGCGTGTTCCATCTTTATTTTCTTTGGTTCTTCTGGTGATTGCTTTTTTGCTGACTTGTTTCGCGTAAACTTCTATGTGAATGAATTGATACATGGTATGGTTTTCCTGTTTAGTAGCTCACTTTCTGTGCAATGCACTTCAATAAAACAACAATAAATACTGCAATAAAAATTTCTTAAAGATAAATATAGTGACCGACTATATTTATTCGCTACGCTCATAAATGTCGGCCCTGCTGGGGGCTTTATGGCTTGCCTCAAACGCGGCATTAAATATTTTTAATGTTGCGTTTGTAGCAGCTCTTCAAGCTGCCGTTGCGTTTTCAGTTGCCCCTGTATTGCGGTCAACTGATCACGCAACTTTAAAAACTCTGCTTGTTTGCTCTCGTATGCCATGAGTTTTTCGAGTGCGCTGCTGTATTCATCGGTGATATGTTTTAACTCGTTTTCCATTTTTAGCAAGTTGGTAGCATTAGCTGACAATTCACTCTCCATGTTGTTACACGACTGCTGTAACAAGTCACAGCGCACTTTAAGCTCAGTGTTCATTTCTCGCATTTTAATCAGCTCGATCTCTTGATCCTTAATGGCAGAACTAAAACGCTTATTCTCGGCAAGCGCATCGTTCTTGTCTTCAACAATTCGTTGATAGTCGATACGAATATTGGATAATCCCGCATTGACTTGATTGGCAATTAAATTGTTGATGGCTTTTATTATCGATGCATCTAGCACCTCCGCGTCAGCCATGGCTTTCGGTCTGCTCTGATTCCAAACGTCAATCATTCGTGAAATTGTAGAATTACTACCAGCGCCAAGCATGGCCCTCACGTTTCTGATTTGCGGCTCAGTCTGCTCAACGTTTAGCAATTGATTGCAAATTTCGTTCACTTCTTCTTGTGATATTTTCGCTTTCGCCATTTGTTTATTCTCCCCAACTGTAACGGATTCATAACGTTGTTACGTTACGAATCTAGCCAACGTTTTACTGCTTCAAATGCTTTATGTGGCTGTTTGTATTGGCTACGAAGTAAATCAATAACTTGGTCCCACCCAACAATCATTTCAGCGCCAATTAATTGTCGTAAATAATCCAGCTCTTGATAGTTCACAGCCTTGATAGATTTCATAACCTCTTTAGGTAAGGTAATCATTGTGTCTGCGCCAACTTTGCCACCATGCCAACGCAAGCCCTCTACTGTTTCTGGCGTAATTGGCTTGGCGCCTATTGCAAAAGTACCCGGGCTTGAACGCTGGACTATGACCATTGTTTGTTCGTCATAAATAATGTAATTCAATCCTTCAATGGCTCGATCAAGGTCAAAATAAGATATGCCTTTAGTCCATAATCCAGCGATGATTGCCCCATCTGGAAAGAACGCTTTAATCGCTGTTATGAAATACTCTAAGTCGTAACCTACACGCCAGTAATGAATTTGTTGCGTATCTAGTCTGCCGGCAACCATCCCAACAGCAGCTTGTAGTCGCTCCACTTTGTCATCAGGCAATCCACGATCACCGGCTAAGGCATTGGTGATATTTGTACGAATAATTCCAGACTCGCTGGCTATATCTATCATTTTTTTGCGACAGAGCTTTACGAGTGCAATCGTTGGTTCACTTAACCTGCTTATTTCTCTAACCATGTTTAAAACTTGATTTTAATTTCGATGACTATATTATGTACCAAATAAAACTAATTTCAAGTTTTGCTGTCTCATAGGAGGAATAAGCAATGTATATCGGTAAAACACAGAAACTATCAGAGCTTCATGTTAATGAAGCAGAAAATAAAATCATTAAATTAGTCAACGAGCTAAAGCTACATATTTCCATCAAATTAAATCAGCGCAATATCAAAGCAGAATCACGATTGCTAGAACGTATACTCAAAGAGTCGCTTGATGAGTTACCACCGACAACAGTATTCACGTCAATTTGAACCAAAAAAAATAAAAGAAAGGACAAGCTTATGAGGGTGGCGATTTATGCGCGTGTATCCACCGTGCGACAAGCTGAGAATGATTTATCTATTCCTGATCAGTTGCGTCAACTTCGCGACTGGGCTAAAGCAAATGGGCATATTGTTGTAGAAGAGTTTGTGGAACCCGGGGCTTCTGCTACTGATGATAAGCGCCCGGAATTTCAACGGATGATTGAGTCTGCGCTAATTAAACCGGCACAGATTGATTTAATTGTCATTCACTCGTTTTCAAGGTTTTTTAGAGATGCGGTTCAGTTTGGACTGTATGAACGCAAACTGGCAAAAAATAAAGTACGCGTCATTTCTATCACACAACAGACAAGTGATGACACAGCCGGTGAGATGATGCGACGTATCATCAACACGTTTGATGAGTACAGTTCAAAAGAGAACTCTAAGCATACAAGTCGTGCGATGCGTGAGAATGCCCGCCAAGGCTTCTTCAATGGCTCTCGACCGCCCTACGGTTATGACTCCATCACTACTGACATACAAGGCAGTCGAGGGCGCAAAAAGAAGAAACTAGCGATCAATCAAGATGAGTCAGTGATCGTTCGAAAGATATACGATCTGTACGCCTATGGTAATGATGGCAAAGACTTTGGTTGCAAAGAAATTGCGATGCATTTGAATACTGCTGGCTATCAAATGCGTGGGCAGCCATTTACGATGCAAAAAGTCCATAGAATCTTGTCTGACACGCTATATAACGGTGACTACTTCTTTAACGTGATTGATTCAAAAACAGGTGAAACCCGGCCTGCTGAAGAGTGGGTTAAAACAAGCATACCTGCAATTATCAACTCGCAACTGTTCGAGCATGTCAAAAATAAAAGAGAAGCTCGAACACCGGCAACCGCACCCATCCAACGAGTATTGTCGAAGACGTTGCTCACTGGATTAATCAAATGCGGAGAGTGTGGTGGTTTTATGACCAAGACGACTGGCAAAGGGGGACGATACGAGTATTACAAATGTACAAGTCGTTGCTCTAAAGGAAATCAAGCTTGCAGCAGTAAATCACTGCCATTAGATAAAGTGAATAACTTAGTGCTGCAATCTCTCACAGAAAAAATCTTTACAGCGTCTAAGCTTCAACAGCTACTCAGCGCGTATCGGCAAAAAATGCTTGAAGACAATGCAACGATCAGTGAAAAAGTAACAACGATTAATCGACAGATTCAGCACATTGAAGAGAGGCAAAAACGCTTACTTGATGCAATTGAATTGGGCGCAATTGAATTGGATGAGACAACCTTAGAAAGATCGCAAGATTTAAAAAGAGCAAAGGAGGCGTTACAAATAGAGAAACATACATTACTTAAACCGGAAGAAAACACATTGCCTGAATTTCGAACGAGCCAATTGGATAAACTTAGCAAACTGATTTCAAGCAAGCTAATGAGTTCGAATCCGGACACAGCCAAGGGCTATCTCAAACTATTGGTAAACGAGGTGACTGTGAAACAAAATGTTATAGAAATGAAGGGGCCAGTGATTGGTTTAGTGCAAGCAGTGAAAGCAAAAGACGAAAAAAATGGACACTTGAATCAAGTGCCCATTTCCCTCATGGTTTGGCGCGCCCGGCGGGAGTCGAACCCACGACCCTTGGCTTCGGAAACCAATACTCTATCCATCTGAGCTACGGGCGCAATCTCACCATTATAGCAAATTAAGTGCGCTTCCTCTCTGCGGGTTTTAAGCCTGGCAGCGAGGTATGCGGGGTGCATCGCCCTTTCTTTATTGTGGTCGTCGCTAGACCTGTAGGACTGACTGCAATCATCTTGTCACAAACAACCCCTATGCTTGTGCCCATTTTCCAGTCTGTCTGGTTGTGATTGTGCATTGAGGATACAGAGATGAAGGCAATGATATTGGCGGCAGGCAAAGGGACGCGTGTGCGGCCACTGACGTATGAGCTCCCTAAACCCATGATTCCTGTACTGGGCAAGCCCGTTATGGCGTATTTGGTTGAACATCTAGCTTACCATGGGGTGTCGGACATCATGGTGAACGTGAGTTATTTACACCAGAAAATTCAAGACTATTTTGAGGATGGACATCGTTTTGGTGTGAATATCGGCTACTCGTTTGAGGGCGATATTGTCGATGGGAAAATAGTGCCCTATGCGGTGGGCTCCGCAGGTGGGATGCGTAAGATTCAGGATTTTAGTGGCTTTTTTGATGAGACCACCATCGTCTTGTGCGGTGATGCCATTATCGATTTGGACATTACGCGTGCGGTGCAAGAGCATAAGAAAAACGGGGCGCTGGCCAGTTTGGTGGCCATGCAGGTGCCTATGGATAAAGTATCGGGCTATGGCATTGTGGTGACCAACTTAGAAGGTCGCATCATTTCGTTTCAAGAAAAGCCCAGTCAGCTCGAGGCTAAATCTACCTGGGCCAGCACCGGTATTTATATTTTTGAGCCAGAAGTGCTGTCGCTGATTCCATCCGGCAGTGAGTTTGATATAGGCGCTGACCTGTTTCCTTTGCTGGTGGAACGCGGCCTGCCGTTTTATGCGATTCAGCATCCGTTTAACTGGATTGATATAGGCGTAGTGTCTGATTATTGGCAAGTCATGCAACACATGATGCAGGGTTTTATCCCGTCTATGCCTATTCCAGGCAAGCAGATTAAACCGGGGGTGTGGGTGGGCTTAAATGTGCATATTGATTGGGCCCATACGCATATCGAAGGGCCTGTATACATTGGCTCTGGC
>JAIXZQ010000186.1 GCA_027489475.1 Methylophilus sp. | reverse complement strand
GGGCAAAAGCTAACGTTGATTACCTCCACGTTAGAAGACCCTCTAGCCACTGAATTAACCGTCGAATGGAGCGCATTCGAGAAATCGGCCGATTTGCTATCCATTCGACACCCCATCGCAAGGGTTCCCAAAAAAACCCCGGAAGGCACCACCCTTATAATCGACAAACTCCGGGAGCCTTGGTCAATGGAAGCAATCCAGACTGCCGAGGCTTATGTCGGTGACTTGAGCGAACCGACTTACTTTTCGGGGCACCTGCCACCTTCCAAAAAAGAAGAAGAAAAGGAAGAAGAGAGCGACATACCAGAAGATCCCGGATTCAAGGTAGAATTCTCCGTCTTGGATGGGGTAAAGCCAAAACGGATTGAGCAAGCTGAGCTGAGTGTGGTAAATGCCGCACTAGCACTAATAGATGCTACCGTCGACGAAACGGGACGATGGGAAATCAATCTTAAATCAAACGTATTAAAGCTCGACCGAAACTTTACCATAAAAGACATCGCGAAAGAAGAGCAGGCTAAATGGCGTTTTACAGCACTACGCTGCATTAGACTCCAAGCCGCCTATTTCGTAAATGACAAAGAGTTACTAGAGGGGATTAAATCATCAAAAATAACTAAAACGCTGCGTAGCAGAGGCGGAATAAAGATCTACCGGAATGGTTTTCGTGTGCCACCCTACGGGAATCCCGACGACGACTGGCTAACGCTAGCTCGGCTGGAGGCACGTAGGGCGATCCTCGTTCCGCTCAAAAATACCAATTGGATGGGATTCGTAAGCATAGACGATCCAGACAACGCACTTGTGGTCGAGACCTCAAATCGCGAAGGCTTAGTTCTCAACGACTTTTTCTCAGAGTTAAGCGAGTTTACCCGTAATGCTCTTATATTTCTTGCTGAAGAAGCAGGAAGGCTTCGCAACAAGAAAATTTATGCTAGCGACAACGATTTCGGGCAAGCGAAGAGTGAACGAGCACTGAAGGCGGCGAAAACGGTCACGAAGTATATAGCGGACCTTCAGAATACTAGGAAAAGCTCACAAAGCAGCTACACAAAAGACGCTGTAACAGATTCAACCTTAGCTGACATTAAGATTGAGCTGGAAAAAATCGTTAAGGATTCGAACGATCTGATCGGCGAGGTGGCGATCCTACGGGTCTTTGCGAGCGTAGGGATGTCTGTTTTGATGTTCTCACACGAGGTAAAAGGCCTGCTAACAAGCATGTTAAGCCAAATCGACGAACTTCTAGAAGAAAAAGGCATTCCCAATAAAACTAGGCTTTATCTGAAAGACCTCCGCTCCACACTCGACCGACTCCAGCACCTTACTGGATTCTACGAGGCGACAGGGAGCGCTGCTTCCGATCGCACTCTGACCGGAGTCGATGTCTATTCACTCGCCTTCGGCTTTGTGGAGTCTTTCAAGCCTCAAGCAGAGAAACGAGGAATCAAAATGGTCTTCGAGGGGGATGATCAGCTGTCTATTAGAACAGTTTCCATGCATGAAGCCGAATTGTCGTCCGTTTTTATAAATCTCTATACGAACGCGGTGAAAGCGATTCACAAGAAAACGAATGCGACACGTCACGAGATCCGAGTTCGGCACTCAAGAGTAGGCAATGCGGACGTCATCGAGTTCATGGACACGGGCTCTGGTATCAAGGCCGCCGAGAAAGATGAAGTCTTTAAACCATTCTTCACCACAACCCCTGTCAAACGAGCACTCAGACCAGGTGATCCGGAAATGTTTGGCACTGGCCTCGGGCTAACAATCGTCCGCGATGCTATCCGTTCAGCGCGCGGAACTATCGACGTCGTTTTCCCTGCGCCAAAAGGCTTCTCAACCTGCTTCAGAATCGAATTACCACACATCCCCAATGCCTAAGAAAGCTATAAAATATCTATGCCTGGACGACGAGAGAGACATCGAAAGTGCTTGTCGGCGCTTGCAATCGGCAAACCATTTGAAAATTGAATTGGTTCGACCGAAATCGGATTGGAGTCAGCAGGTAGAACTAATAGATAACTCCCTTCGAAGCGGTGATTTCGATGGCCTGCTCATAGATTTCCGGCTGGATGAGACGCACCATGGAACTTCGTCGGAAGACTCTGATGGGAAAAAGGTGCGCTATACGGCAGAATCATTGATAACGGAGCTCAGGCGTCGATCCGTCGAAGGTGGTGGCGACGGAAGCTATCCGATCGTGCTTTGGAGCACTGCTGCCTTCCTGAAAGGTTTCTATGAACTGAACCCGGCATATTCAGTCGCCTATGACGACATTTGGGATAAGGCGAGCTTACCGAATCGGCACGGAGAATATGCTACCAAGCTGATAGGGCTTAGGACCGGCTACAGCGAGATTGCCAAGCGACTGGCTACTGACTCTGCGGACATCACTTCCTTGCTCAGAACTGAACCTACGTCTGTAATCAAGGATCTACAGCAGAATTTGAATAAGAAGACACGAGGCAAGCCGCACACATTCCAGTATGCATTGTTTATTACTCATGATATCCTGGAAGTTAACGGCCCCCTAATAGACTCAAATTTACTACATGCCTACCTGGGGGTTTCATCACTTACATCAGCCCAACGAGATAAGATCTTTAACATTCTTGGGAAAGATGCCATTTACAACGGCGTTTTTGCTGATACTTTTCAACGATTCTGGCGTGACAAAATCATAAACCGGCTCGAGTCAGCAACTGGAGCCTTTTCGTGGCTGTCGCTGGCTGCAGAAGAGCGCGTGGGTTTATTGATGAAAGCAGTGAAGGGAATCAGATTGGCACCAGCCGCGCCATTATCTGCGGGATACTCCACAGATTATGATTGTGTCTGCGCAATTACAGGACGTCCACTTTCCCGCAGAAACGCATTTCGTCTCGCCGAACTAAGAACCCTGAGCTGGAAAGAAGCGGAATACGCATCTGGCGTCGCTTATCGCCGAAATTTTAATGACTTATCGAAATCACGTCCTCTAGATGGAGACGATTATGAGCGGTTCTGCGAGCATTTTATAAACTGAGATTACGCAGAATGAAACCAGATCTGGCGATAAAGGAGATGACCGGAGAATTGCTAAATCTCCTTCGATTTCTTAAAAGGAAGAAACTCATCCTTGATGACAATGTCGCTTATGGAATTGGGGACTCACTGAAAGCCGCAACTACGATAGTCGCGCGGGACGATTTACGATGGGGCTACAAGAGCGGAAAGATAAATTTAATATTATCACATGCGAGTATAAATCACCCTTCCCAGCCCAGCACATTGATGGGAATTCTTGAAATGGAGGTTCAAGGCAAAACGTCTGTGAACATGGATGGTGATCTCCTCTGGGATCTCAGCCACATTTCGATGAATTTCGAGTTTCACGCTGAGTCCACTACCGCAGGAAAAGGGTGGTCGCAATACTGGCATCTTGACACTCACGTGGATAAGCCGGGTGCCACCCCCCCCGACGAATGCCACCCTAAGTTCCACTTGCACTTTGGCGGAGGCCGCATGGCAGATCGCCGAAAACTAGAGCTAGGATGTTGGGGAAAGACGTTAGAGCTATCAGGACCGCGTATTGCCCATGCACCAATGGACCTAGTGCTAGCAATTGATTTCATCCTATCAAATAGCACTGGCCCCAGGTGGAAGGGCGAGCTACTGAAATCCAAAGAGTATAGAGATGCCGTAGGAAATGCTCAGAGACGGTTCTGGAAACCCTACAGTCAGTTGATCTCCGATTTTTACAACACTAGCGACCGTAGAATTCTAGAAACGCATCAAGCTCGATTACTTATGCCTACATTGTGCTAAACTAAGCTAAACGACGGGCCGAGCCAAAGGGGTCAGGGCGTTGTTTATTGATTCTGGAGGGCCGAGCCGACGGGGTCAGGGGCCGAGCCGAAGGGGTCAGGCCGAGTTTTGTTGCAGATTTGCCGGCGAAGACACGGGGCCGAGCCAAAGCCGAGCCAAAGGGGTCAGGCCGCGTTTTGTTGATTCTTGGTTCTGCCCGATACGCTCCCACCTAGCCCCTTCCCATGGGCCGAAAGCTTCACATCCAATATCCCGGTGCGCTGTATCACGTCGGCCGAGCCAACGGGGTCAGGCCGAGAACCGATGGGGTCAGCGAG
>JAIXZQ010000119.1 GCA_027489475.1 Methylophilus sp. | reverse complement strand
CTTAAAAGGGAGGATGAGATTGCAAAGTGACTCAACCAATAGAGCGCGTCTTTTATGACAAGCTTGCAGGTGCTGACCCAGATAGACCCCACGGCTATCAGTCTTGCCTTGGGTGTCTGCATCGGATTCGTCTTGACCTTGACCGGTGCTGGCGGTGCCGTACTCTCGGTGCCACTGCTGGTGTTTTGCTTGCAGATTAGAATGACGGATGCAGCACCCATCGCGCTGATGGCGATGATGTTGTCATCTGGGCTTGCGGCAGCCTTGGGCTTAAAAAAGGGCATAGTCAGATATAAAGCCGCAGCACTGCTCGCTATATTGGGGATGCTGTTTGCGCCCATCGGTGTGTCTATCGCGCATCAACTGCCTGAAAAAATGCTAAAAATAGGCTTTGCGATTACGCTTTTAGTCATTGCATGGCGAGCCATGCAACAGGTCAAAGCGCATGCCTCGCTAAATCCAACTCATCAGACGCAGCCCTTGGCCAAGCGTGAGGCTGACGACCCCGCATGCATGGTGAACCCAGCCACCGCTAAATTACTTTGGACGAAACCCTGCACCAGACGCTTAATGCTCACCGGCGCACTGTCTGGCTTGCTGTCTGGGCTTTTGGGCGTGGGGGGCGGCTTTATTATTGTGCCTGCGTTACAGAGCATTTCTAATTTAGAGACCAAAGTGATTGTGAGTACCTCTTTAGCTGTGGTGGCCTTGGTCTCCATGGCCAGTGCAATCAGCTATGCCGGACATGGCACAATCGCATGGGCAATTGCATGGCCGTTTATTGGCGGCACCCTATTAGGGATGCTGTTTGCTAGAAGCATACATCACAAGATTTCAACGCAGCACACCTCTATCCTATTCGCACTGTTGTCTTTGTGCATTGCAATCATGATGCTTATTTCAACCTTGCATTAAAGCGAGGATGTTTTGTAAATCAGTCATGCAAGATTGATCATGATTTCAATCAAAGTCTTGATTCAAAAAAATCCAATCCCCTCCGATTAAATTGCGTACTTTATTACGCATCGCAGAGAATTTATTACGCGGCGCTTACTCTTATACAGCATGAAAATTCTCTCCGCATATTTCAGTATTGTTGGTTTAGCCCTCACGCTGTTAACAGGGCAACAAGCCATCGCCGACCCCCAAGCAAATGCCAGCGCCCGTTATGAGTTTTATTCCCCCAGTTTCGATGCGACTGGCAAAGTGTATATGGGGCGAGAAATCGCCCAGGTGATGGGGTTTCAGGGGGCGGCTTGGTTAGAGCGGCAAAATAGAGTGCAAGAGGAGCGCACAGATGTGCTGGTTAAAGCCTTGGCGTTAACAACCGGCATGCAAGTGGCAGACATTGGTGCGGGTACTGGGTTTTTGTCGCGTGAAATGGCCAAAGCCGTAGGGGCGCAGGGCCAGGTGTTTGCGGTGGATATACAGCCTGAAATGCTGGCTAAGCTTAAGCGCTTGCAAAGCGCTTATCCGAATATCACACCGATGTTAGCAAGCGAGCGTAAAACCAATCTGGTGCCCAACACAGTTGATTTAGCCATTATGGTAGACGTTTATCATGAGCTGTCTTATCCCTATGAAGTGATACAAGACACGCTACAGGCGCTGAAGAAACATGGACAACTGGTGTTGGTAGAATACCGCGGTGAGGATGACAGTGTGCCGATTAAAGCCAGTCATAAAATGACCGAGGCACAAATCATCAAAGAAATGCGCGTTCACGGATTACGGCATGAAAAAACCATTGCCAGCTTGCCTTGGCAACATATCGTTGTTTTTACCAAGCCTTAATCAAAACGGCAGCCAACAAGCAATCCCTATCTCGTTCTTTTCAAGTGTTGATGTTTACATGGCCGCGAGACATCACGTTAATCTATGGCTCAATAAGTTCCTCTTTTTTCAACACACCTAGGCTCGCACATTGACGTGTTTTGCAGGGATTGCAATCATCAAAACTTCATTTCTAGCATCGCCCAACGCCAAATACTCATTTAAATGTTCTCCCTCCTCTTGAGGGGGATTTAAAGATTAGAGGCCAGTTTAGGCTTTATAACGCAACAAGAAAACGCTGCTTGCCTTGCTAAAATCACATCATAAATTGGCTAAGTCGGGTACTTAAGTTGCCGCAGTCATATCAATCTATCGATTCAACACCCAGGTATTTGTCAGTTGAGACAAGCCAACGGAAACTGTATTTTTCAGTGCTTTGTATGAATTCAACGTGTTTTAACTGATGCATGGAAGTTCTAGATTGTTCATGAAGGAATTATTGTCCATTGCTGCAATAAAAAAATCCTTTGTTAAAAACAAAGTATTTTTTATTTTGATTTTGTCACTGGTGGGTGTGCAAGTCATCACGTCATTCATGCAGGTGATAAACAATCGTGAAATTGCGCTTGAAACACTGAATGATGATCTAAATACAGGTGAGCGCGTTGTTTACGAGATTCTAAAAAATCGTAATTTACAACTCAATCAAACTGCAGAAATTCTCGCCAAAGATTATGGTTTCATAGAGGCTTTTTTTTCAGCCAAGCATGACAAAGAGACAATTCAATCCGTGCTTGAAAATCATCTTAAGCGCGCCAGTGCTGAGTTGATGATTCTGACTGACCTTGAACATAAGGTGATTGCACAGCTCCCTGAAAACATTGTGATTTCCAGTGATGCAAATCTACATCATTTATTTAAAGACCTTGCATCAAACCACGCCATCACCTTGATTAATTTTGTAGAGCAACACGATGGCGGTCAACGATTAAAGTTATTTCATGTCGTGAGCTCTCCCTTGCGTGCGCCAAATCATGTGGCTAACTTAACCGTAGGCTATGCCGTGAATAGCGGTTTTCTCAAACACATTCGCGAGATGGCTCATCTTGAGCTGATGCTTGCGAGTCAGGTGAAGGGTCGATGGGTCGTTAACGCAAGCACACTGGACGCTGTCGATATCAAGGATATTGAGGGATTATTGAATCCTCTCAACCCTCATGTGAGGGAAAAAGGGCGCGTCATTAAGTTGAATCATCAAGAGTTTTTGATAGCGACTTCTCATATCAAAGCCCTTGCATCTGAACAGATTATCTTGTTAATCGCCAAACCTGTCAGTCCTGCATTAAAACCCTTTAAGAAAATTGAGCACATTGTGCTGTCCATGCTTGGCTTAAGCGTTCTTGTCTCCGCATGTGCGATATTGATGGTGACGAAACGCATTGTTGAGCCCCTAAGTATTCAAGCGCACAGTGATGCCCTCACAGGCGTAGGCAACCGAAGGCACTTTGAAATCATGGTCGACAAGGCCATTTTGGAACACCAGAAAAATAATACGCCATTCGTCGTGATGATACTGGACTTGAATAAATTTAAACAAATCAATGACCAAAAAGGCCACGATGTGGGGGACTTTGTTCTAAAAGTGGTTGCCCAGCGCATTCAACACGTTATCCGGGTTTATGACTGTGTATTTAGGTTTGGTGGTGATGAGTTCGCCGTATTAATTGAAGACTGTACGCGAGATACTGCCATCAGAGTTGCAGAGCAAATCTGGCAAAACATCAATAGACAAATGCGCTTTAACAACGACACCTTTATGATGAGTGCCAGTATTGGCGTTGCACAATATGCTAAAGGCGATGCCTGCAGCGATGTGGTTAAAAGAGCAGACGATGCGATGTATCACGCAAAAGTCAGTCAGCTTCACTTTGTTTATCGCGCCAAATAAAAGACATATGTGATGCATTCAAACGATGTTTGATGCAAGCCTGTTGTGACAGAAGTTTACTTAACCTAACGCAACACGGCGTCCAGCCCTGCTAAATAAGCGCATACTTGTTAAATTGAATTTCTGTAATTAAATTTTATTCAAATCAATGATGTATGACTTTAACCGCTTAAAAATTTTTCTTATGCTGAATATGAAAAAATAAATCATCACTTTTAGGGCTTCTCAAGAGACGTTCAATGCTTTTTCCAATGCATCCAGACAATGAGTTCAATCGCTTAGAAGCCTTGAGAAATCTACAGCTCTTAGACACCGAGTATGAAGAGCGCTTTGATAGACTGACGCAACTGGCGAAACAAACGCTGAATGTGCCAATTGCCT
The DNA here is from genome assembly GCA_027489475.1 of Methylophilus sp. Lineage (GTDB taxonomy): Bacteria > Pseudomonadota > Gammaproteobacteria > Burkholderiales > Methylophilaceae > Methylophilus. The sequence goes on along the minus strand of JAIXZQ010000119.1, from coordinate 1,218 downwards.
TGGTCTCGCTGGTGGACGAAGAAAGACAATGGTTTAAATCCAAACAGGGGCTAGACGCATGCGAGACAGCCAGGGACATTTCTTTTTGCGCGCATGCCATTCTGTCTGACCATATTTTTGAAGTGCCAGATACTCTTCAGGATCCGCGTTTTGCAGACAATCCCCTGGTCACAGGTTACCCCAATATCCGGTTTTATGCCGGGATGCCTATTTCATCGCCGGATGGCTTTAGAGTGGGTACCTTATGCGTGATTTCAAATCAGCCCAGAACGCTGACAAACACCGAAAAAGAAATATTAAAAAATCTTGCAGCCTGTGTAGAGGCTGAGCTTGAACATAATTATTTATATAGACAAAGCACCGAGCTGACATTATCCAAGCATCTTGGCGAGGTGGTGACTGTTGCGCAATCAAAATTTATTACGGATGAAACTAAGCGTGAGGCTTTTGATTATTTACTGAGTCAATTGCTTAAGCTCACTAGCAGTGCGTTTGGCTTTATTGGCGAGATTTTAAAGGATGCACATGGCCAACCCTATTTAAAATCCTATGCGTTAACGGATATTTCATGGAGCGCAGAAACCAAAACGCTGTATGACAATACCCTGTCTGCAGGCCTAGAGTTCAGAAATCTTGATACCTTGTTTGGCTGGGCAATTAAAAATAAGTCCACCGTCATTTCCAACAATCCCGCTGCGGATGGCCGCAGAGGCGGATTGCCGCCCGGACACCCGCCGCTCAATACCTTTCTTGGCGTCCCGGTATTTCATGAGGGCGAGATGGTTGCCATGTTTGGTCTTGCCAATCGACCGGGGGGCTATGACGAATCCATCGTGACCTTCTTACAGCCCTTTATCGCCACGCTAGGCCAATTGGTCGATGCCGCCAGACTAAAAAAACTCAATGAATCCACGCAAAATGAATTGGCCAGATTGTCTGGAGTTGCCAGATATACCAGCAATGGCGTCATCATTACAGACGATCAGGCCAATATAGATTGGGTGAATGAAGGCTTTTCTCGACTTACGGAATACACACTTGAAGATGTGAAAGGATTGAGTTTAAAAGCGTTGTTGTTCAGAAATCAAAGCGATGAGCGGGTCAAAGCCATTATTGAACAATGCATTGATGATAAAAAAGCATTTAGCCTAGAACTGTCACGGCTGACGAAAACGGGTAAACCTTATTGGGTCAAGGTCGAGTGTAATCCTATATTTG
>JAIXZQ010000294.1 GCA_027489475.1 Methylophilus sp. | reverse complement strand
TTCAGGTTTAAACGACTGAACGATTCTGTCCTTTTTTCTTGCTTTAAGGGTCATGTGTGTTTAAGAAAATTTTAATCGCGAATCGCGGTGAAATTGCGGTGCGCATTGTACGCGCCTGTTCAGAAATGGGCATCAAGTCTGTCGCCATCTATTCGGATGCAGACCGCCACGCCTTGCATGTCAAAAAAGCAGATGAAGCCTATAACATTGGCGCGGACCCCGTTGCTGGCTATTTGAACGCGCATAACATCGTCAACATTGCGGTTGCCGCAGGCTGTGACGCACTGCATCCTGGCTATGGCTTTTTGTCTGAAAACCCAGAACTGGCCGAAGTCTGTGCCCGTCGCGGCATCAAATTTATCGGCCCTGACGCAGATGTCATCCGCCAAATGGGTGACAAAATTCAAGCCCGTAATGCCATGATTAACGCGGGCATCCCCTGCGTCCCCGGCAGTGAAGGCAACCTAGAGTCGGTTGAAGCCGCACTCGCCTTGGCGAATAAAATTGGTTACCCAGTCATGCTCAAAGCGACCAATGGCGGCGGGGGGCGTGGTATTCGTCGTTGCGACAGCGAAAAAGAGCTGCTCAGCAACTATGACCGCGTTATTTCAGAGGCCAGCAAAGCCTTTGGTAAACCAGAAGTGTTTTTGGAAAAATGCGTGGTACATCCACGCCATATTGAAGTGCAGGTATTAGCCGATGCGCATGGCAATGTGATTCATTTGTTTGAACGTGATTGTTCTATCCAACGCCGCAACCAAAAACTGATTGAAATTGCCCCCTCCCCGCAGTTAACGCAAGCACAACGCGAATATATAGGCGGCTTGGGCGTCAAAGCAGCAAAAGCCGTTGGCTATGAAAATGCAGGCACCGTAGAGTTTTTGCTCGACTCTGACAATAACTTCTACTTTATGGAAATGAATACCCGCCTGCAGGTCGAGCATACGGTGACTGAAACGATTACCGGTGTGGATATCGTGCAAGAGCAAATTCGTGTTGCCGCAGGGCTGCCTTTGCAATACAAGCAAAACGAAATCGCGTTTCGCGGCTTTGCCATGGAATACCGCATCAACGCCGAAGACCCGAAAAAAGACTTTTTGCCTAGCTTTGGCAAAATTACCCGCTACTATGCGCCGGGCGGCCCCGGGGTGCGTATGGATGCCGCGATTTATAGTGGCTATGTGATTCCGCCTTACTATGACTCGATGTGCGCCAAGCTGACGGTGTGGGCGCTGGATTGGGAAAGCGTGATTGAACGCGGTCGTCGCGCGCTGAATGACATGATTGTCTATGGTGTCAAAACCACAATTCCATACTATCAACAAATTATGCAACACCCAGATTTTCGGGCGGCAAACTTTAATACCAGCTTTGTAGAACAACATCCTGAACTCACGGAATACGATGTTGGGCTGCCGAAAGAATTGATGGCCGCCGCGATTGCCGCGGCGATCGCTGCACACGAAGGTATTTAACCGCGCAGGACTGGATGCCTAGCATTTGATTAACCCGCATTGCCTATAATTATTAAGATCGACAAGACTATGAGCAAAATACACGTCACCGAACTCGTTTTAAGAGATGGCCACCAATCGCTGATTGCGACCCGCATGCGCACCCAGGATATGCTGCCTATTTGCGGCAAATTGGATGATATTGGCTTTTGGTCCCTCGAAGCCTGGGGTGGTGCAACGTTTGATGCCTGTGTACGGTTTTTAAAAGAAGATCCTTGGGAGCGCCTGCGCAGCCTGCGTAAAGCATTGCCCAATACGCCCATCAACATGTTGTTGCGTGGCCAAAATTTGCTTGGATACCGTCATTATTCAGACGACGTGGTGCATGCCTTTGTTAAACAAGCGGCAGACACCGGCGTAGACGTGTTCCGTATTTTTGATGCGATGAATGATATACGCAACCTGCAAACGGCCATTGAGGCAGTCAAAGCAGCGAAGAAGCACGCCATCGGCACACTGGCTTTTACCACCAGTCCGGTGCATGACGTCGCCTACTTCGTTAACATGGCAAAACAACTCGAAGCCTTTGGTTGTGACAGCATAGGTGTCAAAGACATGGCTGGCCTGCTCACCCCCAGCATGGCGGCAGAGCTGACCAAAGGCCTCAAAGCAGCGGTCAGTGTGCCCGTGCATATGCACAGCCATGCCACTTCTGGCTTGGCCAGCATGGTGCTACTCAAAAGCGTTGAAAATGGCGTGGATATCATTGATACCTGCAACTCTTCCTTCTCTGAAGGTGCTAGCCATCCAACCACCGAAAGTTTGGTTGCCGCGCTCAAAGGCACTGAATACGACACTGGGCTGGATTTGGGCAAGCTGCAAGAAATCACGGCCTACTTTAAAGAAGTGCGTAAAAAATACTGGCAATTTGAGAGCGAATTCACCGGTGTGGATACCCGCGTACTGGTGAACCAAGTGCCTGGTGGCATGATTTCCAATTTGTCTAATCAGCTTAAAGAGCAAGGCGCTTTAAGCCGCATGGATGAAGTATTGGCCGAGATTCCACGCGTGCGTCAAGACTTGGGCTACCCTCCGCTGGTCACCCCAACCTCACAGATTGTCGGTACGCAAGCGGTACTGAATGTGTTAACAGGCGCCCGCTATAAATCCATTACCAATGAAGTCAAAAACTACTTATTGGGCCAATATGGCAAAGCGCCAGCCGCTGTGAATGCAGAGGTGCGCAAGCAGGCCGTGGGCGAGGCAGAAGTCATTACCTGTAGACCGGCCGATTTACTGCCCCCAGAAATGGCCAGACTGCAATCTGAAGCTGAACGTTTTGCCAACAATGAGCAGGACGTGTTGACCTATGCCATGTTCCCCGATATTGGCCAAACCTTCTTGCAAGAACGCAACGCAGGCTCATTGCAGCCAGAGCCGTTATTAAGCAAAGAAGCCGTCAGCCAGCAAACTGCTGGCGCGCGTTATGCTCCGACGGAATTTAACATCACCTTGCACGGTGAAACCTATCATATTCAACTCACCGGCAGCGGCCATGCCGGTGAAGAGCGCAGACCGTTCTACGTTAAACTCGATGGCATCTCAGAAGAAGTGTTTGTAGAAACCTTAAACGAGATGGAAGTCAGCGGCGGCAGCTCTAGCGGCGGTAAGAAAAAAGCCGTGGCTACGGCCTCTAGCGGCAGGCCACGCCCAAGCCATGCAGGCTGCGTCACCACCGCCATGCCGGGGACCATCGTCACGGTAAAAGTGAATGTGGGCGATAAGGTGCAGGCAGGGGACGGCGTGCTCGTGATTGAAGCCATGAAGATGGAAAATGAAATCCAAGCCAGCAAGGCAGGCACCGTGGTGGCGATTCATGTCGCCAAGGGCGACAGCGTCACGCCAGACGAAACGCTGATTGAAATTCAACCCGACTAAGCGTAAAAAATCCCTGAAGCGATTCAGGGATTTTTGTTTTAAGCCAGCCCGATGGTAAACAACCACAGATCATGATGCAAAAACCGCTCATCCTCGCCTCCTCCTCGCCCTATCGGCGGGCGATTCTAGAAAAACTTTACTTGCCGTTTAGCTGCGTCTCGCCAGACATCGATGAAACACCCCTCGATGGCGAGACCCCGCCGCAGACTGCGCTCAGACTGGCAGAGAGCAAGGCGCGCAAAGTGGCCGAAACAACCCCAGATGCTTGGATTATTGGCTGTGATCAGGTTGCCACGCTAGACGGTAGGCATATAGGCAAACCCGGTGACCACGCCCGCGCTGTAGAACAACTCACGGCATTGAGTGGCAAACTGGTAATTTTTCATAGCGCACTCTGTTTGTATGACAGTGGTACGCAGCAGATGCAATCGTTAATTGTGCCCACTGAAGTTAAATTTAAAACACTCAATGCCCAGCAAATAGACAGCTATCTCCGTCTGGAACAACCCTATGACTGTGCAGGCAGTGCCAAGTCGGAAGGCATGGGGATTGCATTGCTAGAATACATGCGTGGCGATGACCCGAATGCCCTAGTCGGCCTGCCTTTGATCGCGCTGGTCGCGCTATTGCAGCAGGCGGGCTGTGATGTATTATCGCTGGCAAGGTCATAACCCACGCTAGCCGCTGTGTTGACGCCCATGCACAACATGCGTGTTATCTTTTGCATGCGGTGATGCGTTAAGGCCACTTGCAGCGCTTCTGCGTTCACCTCAGAAAGGTCAATCATGCATCTTCGTCCGATAGTCTTCAGCATTCTCATCAGCCTAGGGTTTGCCAGCCTGTCACTACACGCACAGGATTCCACCACCCTCAGCCCACAGTCAGACCAAACCCATGTCGCCGTCACCATCTATCACGATAACTTAGCCTTGGTTAAAGACAGTCGGTCGGTCAAACTCAGCAGCGGCCACAGCACTGTGTCATTCAGAGATGTGAGCGCACAAATCAAACCCGAAACCGCCTTGTTACGCAGTCTTTTGCCTAACACGCTGTTGCAAGTGCTAGAACAAAACTTTGATTTTGACCTGCTTACGCCACAAAAACTGTTAGAAAAATATGTCGGCCAAACCGTCACCGTGGTGAAAACCAATCCCGCGACGGGACAAGAAAGCGAAGAACCCGCAACCGTGCTCTCGGCACACAATGGTGTAGTGCTTAAACTGGGCAACCGCATTGAAACGGGACTCCCCGGGCGTATCATTTACCCCTCGGTGCCCGGCGAATTAAAAGACCGCCCTACCTTGACCACTCAAATTGACTACAAAGGCCCTGCCCAATCCCAGCTCGAATTAAGCTACTTAACCACTGGTTTGCAATGGAAAGCGGATTATGTGGCAGAACTCAATAGCAAAGAAGATGCGATTGATCTCTCTGGTTGGGTCACCTTAACCAATACCAGTGGCAGCGCTTATCCCAACGCCAAAGTGCAATTGGTGGCAGGCGATGTGAACCGCGTACGCGAACCGGTGCATACCAAGACCATGATGATGCGCGCCGAGGCCATGGCGGCCGACATGCCTATGCCCAGCGAACAAGGCTTGATGGACTATCATCTTTATACCCTGCCCCGCCTAACCAGCTTGGCAGAAAATCAAACCAAACAAGTGGCGCTGCTCTCAGCCCAGCAGATTCCTGCCCGCAAATCATTACTGCTCAGCGGCGCAGACGATTATTATCAAAGCGCGATGCCAGAGGCCGATAGCCGCCAGAAAGTGCAGGTCTTTGTCGAGTTTGATAACAAACAAGCCAGCAAACTCGGCGTACCTTTGCCCAAAGGGGTGATACGTGTGTATAAAAAAGACCAAGACGGCAGTGCCCAATTTGTAGGCGAAGATCAGATAGACCATACGCCTAACAATGAACATATACGCCTCACCCTAGGATATGCCTTTGATGTCACGGCCCGCCGGGTGCAAACGGATTTTAAAAATCTGAGCAAAGCCAATCAACCGCCGGTATATGAAAGCGCCTATCACCTCACCTTGCACAACGCAAAAAAAGAGGCGGTGAGCGTCACTGTGCAAGAGCCAATGAATGGCAGTTGGAAAATCATCAGCGAAAGCCAGCCGCACCAAAAAACCAACGCCCATCAAGCCACTTGGGTGGTGAATGTGCCCGCTGAAGGCGATGCCATCCTCAAATAGCGGGTGCAGATAAAGTATTAAAAAATCGATGCCACCTCTGGCC
>JAIXZQ010000040.1 GCA_027489475.1 Methylophilus sp. | reverse complement strand
GGTCCGGATAAACTCCAGCGGATCTAACGCTTCGGTGCCGTGCAAAGGCGTGCCCTCGACTTGGGTCAATAAATTAATCGGCACGCTTTCGGGCGGCTGTGACATATTGGCCAGCTGCGCCAACAAGCCTGCACGCTGGGCACGCGTTTCGCCCATGCCTATAATGCCGCCACTACAGACATGAATCTCTGCACCACGCACGCGGTCCAGCGTATCCAGACGGTCTTGATAGGTACGGGTGGTGATGACATCCCCGTAGTATTCCGGCGCAGTATCCAGATTGTGGTTGTAATAATCCAAGCCTGCCTCACGCAGTTGCTCTGCCTGACCGTCTTTGAGCATGCCCAAGGTGGCACAGGTTTCTAGCCCTAGCGCTTTGACTTCTGCAATCATTTTCAGCACTGGCTCTAAATCACGCTGTTTGGGGCCACGCCAAGCGGCCCCCATACAAAAGCGGCTGGCGCCACTGTCTTTCGCCGCTTTAGCCGCCGCCACCACTTCATCCAACGGCATCAAAGGCGAGTCTTCAACCTCGGTGTGATAACGCGCCGCTTGCGGACAATAGCCACAGTCTTCAGAACAGCCGCCGGTCTTAATCGACAACAAGGTGCTCACCTGAACAGCATTGGGGTCAAAGTTGGCACGATGCACGCTGTGCGCTTGATGCAGTAAATCATTGAAGGGCAGTTCAAACAGTGCCAAGATAGCCTCTACAGACCAGCGTTCTGGCGCTGGGGTACGCGGAGCGGCTGGCTTCAGGCGATCCAGTTGAATAACAGACGTTTGACCGTGACTGCCGTCGGCAGCAGAAAGATGTTGTTCCATAAGCGGGTTGCTGACATTCCATTGATAACTAAGTGGGTGAATTATAGGTGGTTTAAAAACGCCAGTGAAGATTTTTTACAACCGCTTAAAATTTAATCAATTTTTCCACGCTTGGCGAGCGGCTTGGGCATTGCCTTGCCCCTTGTGTGGTGGCCATCGCGGGATAACGCACACATCCTCTCAAGACACGGCATATGACAGCGCCCATAGAACGATGCCAGCCGCGCAACGTGCCATGGTGCAAGCGGGGCTGTGTGACACCTGCGCGGCCCATTTACCGTGGTATGACAGTGCGCGTTGTCCACAATGCGCATTGCCCAGCCCCTTGGGTGAGGTGTGCGGTCAGTGTCTGCGACATCCGTTTGCCTTTGACCAGACCTACACGCAGCTGCGCTATGCGTATCCGCTTGATCGCTTGCTGCAGCAGTTCAAATATCATCAACATCTGGCTTGGGGCGCTTTACTGGCCAGCAGCATGACCACACTCAAATCAGCGCTGGAATATCGCAACCCTACAGACAGCCACAGCTCCCCCCTGCCCTGCGCCTTGCTGGCCATGCCTATGCATACCCACCGCCTGCAACAGCGCGGCTTTAATCATGCCTTGGTGCTGGCACAGACACTGGCAAACGCATGGCAAACGCCGTTATTAACGCGTGCTTGCCGCAGGGTGCTGGACACGCCCAGTCAGGCCGGACTGGATATGAAACCACGCACGCGTAATCTGCGCCGCGCGTTTGTGGTTGATCAGCCGCTCACGGGCTTGCATGTGCTGTTGGTGGATGATGTGATGACAACGGGGGCCAGCATGCATGCGCTAGCACTCAGTTGCAAACAGGCCGGCGCCGTCCGGGTGACGGCTTTGGTGCTCGCGCGTACGCTCAAAGACCCTGCGTCAAGCGCATGATGAATGGCTATCGCTGATTGATTTTAGTAGGCCTGCATTCTTAGCAGAACGAAGGTATTTAGCACCCGCTTGGGGGTATGCGTCCCCATCACTGGGCTTGCTTAACTGCCTGACAATTGACGTATACGTTGTGCCACAAAGGTTTGCATGCGCTCACTCATCGGTAGCCCTTGTGCCAGCTCAAGCTGCTGCAAAGCTTGAGCCGACTGGCCCACGGCTTGCAGCGACAAGGCATACGCCACCAACCATGGGGCTGAGGCTGGTCGCAAACGGGTAGCTTGTTCAAAATGCGGCAGTGCGGCGGCGTGCTGTGCGGACTGCTGATAGGCCATCGCCAGCATCCATTGCGCTTCCGCATCTTGTGCCAGCGCAGCCTGTAACGGCTTGAGCGTTTGTATCACTTGGTCAGGCTGCGCATGAGCCAGTTGCCAGCGTGCCAAGCTACGTGCCAGCCCAGCCTGCATCGGATATTGCCGTAAACCGGCTTGCAATACAGCAACGGCTTCATTGTCTTGTTTGGTTTCAAATAAGTAGGTGGCCAGCAATAGGCGCGCATCTTCAGACTGTGGCGTGGTTTCTAGCGCTTGCCGACACAACGCAATGGCTTCACTTAAGCGGCCTTTTTGCTCATGGTCAACGGCACGCTGTATCAATACATTGACTTCTTGATCTGGCCGCAACTGCTTGCTGACGCTGCCAGAAGCACTGTCGGGCGCTTCGGCCTTGGTCAACAACGCGCTGCTGACAGCGGGTATTTCAACAGCTGGCGCGGCCTGTATGCTGAACTCACCCTCGCGTTGTGGCTGCAGCATCTCACGTGACGCCGCAGCGGTGCTGGGGTCCCGTTGAACGCTACGTTTAGCCGACAGGCTAGGCTGCCAGTCACTGAATAAGCTGCGGGTCAAGCCAGGGGTGGACGCAACCCATGCCTCCTGCTTGGGGGCTGACGCTGCCTCCGCCGCTGACCCACTGGCTGCATGCGTCACTGTCGTTGCATGCGTGACTGCCGCTGCATGTATCGTTGTCGTGGATGGCGTGGATATCAGATTGCCCTGCGCGTGAACAACCCAGTGCGAAACGCGGGGTAGTCCCCAGCCAGCGGCCACACACAGCAACAGCGCCACTGCCGCAGCGGTTTTTAAACGCAGACCGCCAACACGCCAGCCGCTGGTTTGCGCGTCGCCGCCCAGCACAGGCTTCACTTGTGCGCCTTGCCAAACAGCTTGACCCTCACTGGCCAGTGACAACGTGCCCTGCCGCGCTTCTACGTTTTGCAATACCTGATTAATCAAGCTCATAGCTATCCTTTGCCTGCGTATTTGGCCTTATTGCCCCAGCCCCGCCATGGCCATATGCAGCATTAGCCACCATTTAAAGCCGCGCCCAAGCCAGCCATGTTGTGCCTTGACGCTAGACTGCGTATCTAAAATCGCGGCCTTCACATCCTCGGCTGACACCGATTGCTGACCGCGCCCATAGGCAGACAGCAAGGCTTTGTGCGCCAGAATATTTAATAAGCGCGGAATACCGTTGGCATAGCGATACAGTAAACGCATGCTGGCCGCACTAAAGAGCATGCCCCCCTGATAACCTGCCACATGCATGCGGTGGTTTAAATAAAAACCCAGCTCAGACCATTGCAAGCCCTTGAGCTGATATTCAAAGCCAATGCGCTGACGTAACTGGCGGATAGAGGGATGGTTTAAACGCGCCTCTAACTCGGGCTGACCAAAAATCACCACCTGCAACAATTTACGCTTTTCGGTTTCTAGGTTACTTAATAGACGCAAGGCTTCCAGCGTTTCGAGCGGCATGGCCTGTACTTCGTCCAAACACACCACCACATGGCGCCCTTCTTGCGCAAACGTCAACAGTTTGCGGTTCAAGGCATCTATCATGTCGTGGTGGGTAAATTCGGGCTTAAAACGCACACCAAATTCATTGGCCAAGGTCATCAGCAAGGCATGCGGATCTAAGTAGGGATTGGGGATAAAAGCAATTTTGCACTCAGGCGCCAGTGCTTTGAGCAGACGGCGACAGAGCAGGGTTTTGCCAGTGCCCACTTCGCCGGTGATTTTGACAAAGCCCTCACCCGACTGAATGGCAATCAGCAGGGTATTGAGGGCTTCTTGCAAACTGCGGGTTGCGTAATAAAAACTGGTATCCGGCGTAATGCTGAACGGAAACTCCTTCAAGCCAAAATGCTGCAGATACATGACCGCTCCTAGAATGGACTATCCGTTTTGAGTTTTTCCACACGCTCTTGGCTATCCAGCATATCTTGCGCCCAACTGTCGCCGCCTTTGACCACGGTGGATTTCAGCAAAATAACCAACTCGGTTTTAATCGTGGCTTGGTCTTTTTGGCGAAATAGATTGCCCAAGAATTTCACATCACCCAATGCCGGCACTTTCGTGCGTGTATCACTGACGGACTCTGACATCAGGCCGCCGATGGCAATCACGCTGCCATCCCGCGTACGCACGATGCTGTCGGTCTCATTGATGTTAGACGAAGCGGTTGGGATGGTATAGGTCCCACCATTGTCACTCGACAAGGTCACTGTACGGTTAACTTGGGTGACGTCGCTGATAAACGGATGCACATGCAAAATGATGTTGTCATCTTTGTCGATTTGCGGCGTCACATCCAACGAGATGCCTGAGAAATAGGGCTGTAACTGAATGTCTGGGGTGACGATGGCGCCGCCTGTGGTGGTGGTGACGTTGGTACGTACATTGGTGACGTAAAACGCATCATTGCCCACTTTAAGCACGGCTTTCTGGTTATTGATGGTCGCAATTCGTGGGCTAGATAGCACCTCGACATTGCCTTGTGTTTCTAAAAAATTGAGCAAGGCTGAGAAGTTTTTACCTTGTACAGCCAGCGCAAACATCGAACCCCCTATGGAG
>JAIXZQ010000145.1 GCA_027489475.1 Methylophilus sp. | reverse complement strand
TTGAGCGGTGAACATGGCCCGGCGCGCGATATCGTATTGCTCAATGCCGGTGCGGCGATTTATGTGTCTGGCCTAGCCCATGACTTGGCCGACGGATTGGTGCGGGCTGCCAACGCCATAGACAATGGTGCAGCCATGGATAAATTGGCACTGCTCAAAACCTTGAGCCAAGCCGCATGATCAAACACGCGGTCTGCAGCCTTGCCCTGCTGCTGATTGCCTGTGAACAGCCCCCGTCGACGGCAACGCCTGCGGCTGAAACCCGTGATTCGGCGACCTCGACCGTGGCTGTACGGGCGCAAACACAGACACTGGCGCTGACGCCGTTGTCTGCTACCGCGTCGACACTGTCGCTGCCTGCGCAGGCGGAGGACGCTGTGGCGCAAGCCTTTGCCCGCAAACAAAGCCATGTCTGGCTGCAAGGGCAAGGGATGGTCAGCAAGTTGCTGGCAGACGATACCCGAGGATCTCGTCATCAACGTTTTTTGGTCAGCGTGTCGCCGCAGCAAACCTTGTTATTTGCGCATAATATCGACCTCGCGCCCCGCATTGCGGACTTAGCGGTGGGCGACCAGATTCGCTTTAAAGGCGAATACATTTACAACCCCAAAGGCGGGGTCATGCATTGGACACACCATGACCCGCAGGGCCGCCAGCATGGCTGGATACAGCATCACGATCACATTTACGAATAAGGATAGGCAGTCACCATGTCGGATATTCTGAATAAAATTTTAGCCACCAAACGCGATGAAGTCGCGCAGGCACAAGCACGCATGTCGTTGGCCGCCATGCAAGACGCGGCACTTAGCCAACCCGATTGCCGTGACTTTATTGGCAATATTGTTAAAAAAGTCGATGCCGACAAAGCCGCCGTGATTGCCGAGATTAAAAAAGCCAGTCCGTCCAAAGGCATCATCCGCGCGGACTTTCAGCCTGCGGCGATTGCCAAAAGTTATGAGAAAGGCGGTGCCGCTTGTTTATCAGTACTCACGGATACGCCGTACTTTCAAGGCTCTGCTGACTACCTGAAACAAGCACGGGCTGCCTGTACGCTGCCCGTGCTGCGCAAAGACTTTATGATAGACCCGTATCAGATTTACGAAGCACGGGCCATGGGCGCAGATTGCGTGTTACTGATTGTTGCCGCGCTCAGCCTAGAACAATTGCAAGCCTTGGAACTGACTGCGCACAATCTGGGCATGGCGGTACTGGTCGAAGTGCATGACGCGGCAGAGCTTGAACTGGCCTTGCAACTAGAGACGCCGCTGTTGGGCATTAATAACCGTAACCTGCGCACGTTTGAGGTCACCCTGCAAACCACCTTAGATTTGTTACCCAGCATCCCCGAAGACCGCTTTGTAGTGACCGAGTCCGGTATTTTTACCCCAGAAGATGTGGCATTGATGCGTAGCCATCAAGTGCATGGCTTTTTGGTCGGCGAAGCCTTTATGCGTCAAGAAGATCCAGGTGCCGAACTGGCCAGAGTGTTTGCCTAATTCCTGCAGGAGCCTAACATGAGCCACCAGTATCTCGCTATCCGCCCGCGCCGCATGCGCAAAGATGATTTTTCACGCCGTTTGATGCGTGAGCATGAATTGACTGTCAACGATCTGATTTATCCAGTGTTTGTGCTGGAGGGTGAAGACCAGCGCGAAGCGGTGAGCTCTATGCCCGGCGTTGTGCGCCAAAGTCTGGACCACTTGCTCAATACCGCAGAAGAATGCGTACAGCTGGGCATCCCCGCCCTCGCCTTGTTCCCAGTCGTCCCGCAGTCTGGCAAGAGTCTGGATGCGCGTGAAGCCTACAACCCAGACGGGCTGGTGCCGCGTACAGTGCGCGCTTTAAAAAAGGCGTTTCCCAGCTTGGGTATCATTACCGATGTGGCGCTAGACCCCTACACCACCCATGGCCAGGATGGGTTGATTGACGAGCTAGGCTATGTACTCAATGACGAGACGGTGGCGGTGTTGATTAAACAAGCGCTGTGCCATGCCGAGGCCGGGGCAGATATCGTCGCGCCATCGGACATGATGGATGGCCGTATTGGCGCCATTCGCGATGCACTGGAAGAACAGCGCTTTATCCATACCCGTATCCTCGCCTATTCAGCCAAATACGCTTCGGCATTTTATGGCCCATTTCGTGATGCCGTGGGCTCTGCCGCCAACTTGGGCAAAGGCAATAAATACACCTATCAGATGGACCCTGCCAACAGTGACGAGGCGTTGAAAGAGGTGGCCTTGGATATTGAAGAAGGCGCGGACATGGTGATGGTCAAGCCCGGAATGCCGTATCTAGATATTGTACGCAGGGTTAAACAAGAGTTTGGCGTGCCGACCTATGCCTATCATGTCAGTGGCGAATATGCCATGCTGAAAGCCGCTGCGCAAAACGGCTGGCTGGATGAACGCGCATGCGTGCTCGAAGCCATGCTGAGTTTTAAACGCGCCGGGGCCGATGGCGTCCTGACCTACTATGCGCTAGAGATTGCCCGTTGGCTTAAGCACAATCACCAATAAGGCTTAGACGGCGGCTTGCCGCCGCTGCCAACGGTAGCCAACGGCTTGGCAACCAGCCCCCCCAATCGCGAGTCAGACGTCGTCTAGGCGAAGGCCTTCAGCCGCAACACTCCCCGTTTCAGCCAGACCAAACTGTCATCCACATAGGTATATAACACCGGAATCACCACCAGACTCAGTATCGTCGAGGTAATCAGACCCCCTATCAC
>JAIXZQ010000149.1 GCA_027489475.1 Methylophilus sp. | reverse complement strand
TGAGTCGGCGCGCATCAATTTGCTGGTGTCCAGCAATGTGATTGCCTTGTTGGCCTGGGGCTCACTGCTGTTGTTGCTGCCAGTGACACAGTTTTTGATTCAGATGCTGTGCTTGGTCGCCCTGCTGCTCATAGACCGTCAGCTGCATCAGGCCGCGGTGATCAGCGATTGGTTTTTTCGCTTACGCACACAAGTCACTGCGCTGGTGATGCTGTGCCAAACCCTGTTGCTGTTCAGCCAGTATTAAATGTACACGCCGGGCAGGGCCCGGCGCGTCAAGCGTGCATGGCGTGCAGCGCGCTGCGATGATGCATGGCGCCGTGCTTACACCCCACCTGCTTTAAGCTGCGCAATTTGCTGCGATACGCGCTCACCCTGCGCTTGGTCGATGGCACTGATAGCTGCCTGCAACTGTTCTAGGGTGGACACATCTTTTTGCACAAACGCCACCCGAGACAGCGCCAGCATGGCGTCATAGTCTTGCTGATTTAAGGCATAAGCCTGTTTAAAATCCTGCTCGGCTTGCGCCAATTGTTGCAAGCCTTCATCGGCCAAGCCCAAAAAGTACCACGCATCGGCAGACTTGGGCTCTTGTTGCAGCCACTTTTTGGCAATACTTTGCAAAGCCAGCCAATCACCGTTTTGATACGGAATCACCACCTGCATAAAGTAAGGACGTTGTTCTAGCGGCAAGGCCCAAAACGGTACGTCTTGTGTCTTCATCGAGGTGATGTCTGGACTGTCCATCAATTCTTTAATCCACTCCACCGGCAAGCTGTAATAAAACGCTTGTTGGCCCGGGCTTTTAAAGGTGGTCAGACCAATCAAATTGTATTGCTGGTCGAACAATGCGCCGCCACTGGAGCCCATATAAAACGAGGCGTTCGAGCGCACAATCAAGCCGCCGTCAAATGGATACATACCCTTAATCGCACCATAAGACATTTGCGGCACGGGGGCGGCGGCAGGAAAGCTCAGACTAAAGACTTCTTCTTCATAATGCAGGGTTTTGCTGTCGCGCATGGGAATCGGCTTGAACGGCAAAGGATCAAACTTCAGCAGACAGACATCACGCTTCCAGTTGGCTTTGAGCCCTATCGGCTGGTAACCATCTCTAAACTTGGCGACATTGACACCTAGGCTGTTGGCAATCACATGGCAGTTGGTGGCGACATACTCCGGTGAAATCACCACACCTGAGCCGCGGCCATTAGAGCCGCCGGGCAAGTCGGTGGTCACCATGACAATCGAATGCCCTAACTCCAATGTGTCCACAATGCTGGGTTGAGCCAATGCTGCGCTCGCAAACATTAACCAAGGCAGACTCCAAAGCCGATTCATATTCATCCTTTTTTTGCACAGTATTTTGATGTGACCATGCGCGCGGATAAATGTTTATGCCGCGCGCGCTTTTTTTAAGGGGGTGTCCCTGACTCCGCTGTTTTAACTCGGCCATCGTATAGGCCGGCCGCGATGATGACCTGCTCAACAGGCTGAGGACAGGCTGTAAAAATATCGGCGGCCGGTGAAACGGCTGAGAGGTTGCAGGGTCAGACAAACGCCAATACACTGGCAACACCTAACCCTCTTGTGATTGAAAAGCCACCATCATGTTTAAGTCTTTTTTTCCTGATTCACGTGCGTTCTGGCCGTCTGTTATTCTGTGGACGGTGATTTGTTGTGGCGTCTGGTTTCAGTGGTCAGAAGCCATAGGCGCGCGCGTTGGTTTGCAGATGGCCGAAGCCACCCCAGTCATAGGCTTGGGGCATTTTGTCACCGATGCCTTTTTGCTGTTTTATGGCTATTACGCCCTCAGTGTGGCGTTGTTTGCGCTGGCTTGGTTCACATTGAAGCCCAGTCGCTGGCAGCGGTGGTCCATCTTGGGCTCGGCGTTTATCTTGTTTTCTACCTATTATTCAGTGCAAGTGTCAGTGGCCATCAACAATTGGCGTCGGCCATTTTTTGACAGTGTGCAAGCGGCTTTGTCGCCCAACTCCAAAGTCACCACCGCCGACTTATATGTGTTGATGCTGCAATTTGCTGAAATCGCGTTTGTGGCGATTTTTATCTTTGTCATTACCCGTTTTTTTGTCAGCCACTATATTTTTCGCTGGCGCACGGCGATGAATGATTTTTACACCAGCCAGTGGCCGCAAGTGCGCAGCATTGAGGGGGCGTCACAGCGGGTGCAAGAGGACACCATGCGCTTTGCCACCATCATGGAAGGCTTGGGCGTCTCTATGGTCGAGGCGGTGATGACCTTATTTGCCTTTTTGCCGGTGTTGTGGAGCCTGTCTGCGTATGTCAGCGAGTTGCCAGTATTCGGCGCAGTGCCGGCCCCGCTGTTTTCGGCGGCCATGGCATGGTCGGTATTTGGCACCCTGTTATTGGCAGCCGTGGGGATTAAATTGCCGGGCTTGGAATTTAAAAATCAGCGCGTCGAGGCCGCGTATCGTAAAGAACTGGTGTATGGCGAAGACAATCCCGCGCGCGCTCAGCCTGAAACCTTGGTGAGTTTGTTTGCCGATGTGCGTAAAAATTACTTTAGGTTGTATTTTCACTATATGTATTTCAACGTGGCGCGCAGTTTGTATTTGCAAGCCGACAATATCTTTGCCTATCTGATTTTAGTACCCACCATCGCCGCCGGCAAAATCACCTTTGGCATTTTGCAACAGATTCTGACCGCGTTTTCACAGGTTAGCAACGCGTTTCAATATCTGGTCAATTCTTGGACCACCATCGTTGAACTGTTGTCGGTGTATAAACGCCTGACTGCGTTTGAAGCGGCGATTAAGCATGAGGCTTTACCGGCCATTGAGGCTCAGCCAGAGTAAAGCGCCCAACCAGAGTCACTCGCGCAGTCAGACTAAGCTAGCGCGGCCGAAATAACGCCGCGCAGCCTGCGTCACACGCCGCTGAGGCCCGGCTACTGCGCGCGTTTACTGCGGGGCATCGCTTGCTTGCGGGCTGTGGGCGGTTGCGCGGCTGCGGTATGTGGTTCTGCTTGCCGCAAATGCTGAAACATCGGTTGTTGTGTGCGCATAAACTCCGCCAGCGCGGCCTCTGATAACGGGCGGCTATAAAAATAGCCTTGGCCAATATCGCAGCCACTGTGCAGCAAAAAGCGATGCTGTTGCTCGTTTTCTATGCCTTCTGCGGTCACCGATTTGTGCAAACTTTTGCCCAGATTAATCAAGGCCAATAAGATGTTGCCATCACTGGCACTGTGTTCCAGATCTTTGACAAACGCCTTATCAATCTTGAGTTCATCAATTGGATAGTTTTTTAGATAGGCCATGTTTGAATAGCCTATGCCAAAATCATCAATGGCAATGCCCACGCCCAGCCGTTTGAGTTGTTCCAAGGTGCGGGTAAACACCGCCTCGTCTTTAAAGCGGGCATTCTCTGTGACTTCTAAAGTGATTAAATGCGGCGGTACCCGTTCTTGGCGCAACACGCGTTGCACGGTTTCGACCAGATTGCCACGGATAAACTGAATGGGCGACACGTTGACCGCAATCGGCACCTGATAGCCCCACTCAGTTTGCATGGCTTTGATTTTGCGGCAAGCGGTTTGTAGCACCCATTCGCCGATGGCAAAGATATGCCCGGTTTCTTCGGCCACCGGAATAAACTGGTCAGGCGGCACCAGTCCACGCTCAGGGTGTTGCCAGCGTATTAATGCCTCTAGCCCGCGGATACCGCCTTGTTGCATATTGACCTGTGGCTGATAATACAGCATCAATTCTTGTCGTTGTAGGGCATGCCCCAAGCCATATTCAATTTCGTTGCGCTCGCCCAGTTGATGCGCTAACGCGCCACTGAACATTTGCACTTTATTCTTGCCTGCGTTTTTGGCGTGATACAAGGCGGAGTCCGCGCAGGTCAGCAGACTATCAATGTCTTGCGCGTGGTCGGGATAGACGCTGACCCCGACGCTACAGGTCATATTGAACACATAGTCGCCAATCGCAATGGGGTGTGAGATGGCCTCCATCACTCGCGCCAGCAAAGGCTCAGCATCCTCTGCGTAGCGCAAGCCGGGATATAGCATTACAAACTCATCCCCGCCAAAACGCACGATGATGTCAGAGGGGCGCGTGCTGGCAATCAGGCGCTGTGCCACATGTTCAAGTAATTTATCCCCCGCACGGTGACCCAGCGTATCGTTAATCAGCTTAAAGTGATCGAGGTCGATAAAGGCAATCGCGATTTTGCGCTGTGCAGCATCGGCCTCCGTAATCAGGGTGGCCAGTTTGCCACTAAAGGCATGCCGATTAAGGAGCCCGGTCAAGTTGTCGGTCACCGCCATCTGGCGAATCTGTAATTCATGACTTTTACGCGCCGTAATGTCCTCGACCGTGCCTTCGTAGTACAAAATCTTGCCTTGCGGGTCATACACCGCATGCGCGTTTTCAGAAATCCAAATGGTATCGCCCGAGTGTCTATACACTTCGGACTCAAAGTTATACACCCGACCCGCAGCCTGTATAGCCTGCGTAAATTCGGCGCGACGGCTGGGCAACACATATAACTGTGAGCTGATATTGTTTAAATCACTAATTAACGCTGCCGGTGAAGCGTAGCCATACAAACGTGCCAGCGCCGGGTTGGCATTGAGATAGGTGCCCGACACCGTGGTTTGAAACATGCCCAAGGTCGAGTTTTCAAACATGGAGCGGTATTTTTGCTCAGTGCTAAACAATTCATGTTCAATCTGTTTGCGGTTGTTGATGTCTTGGATAATGCCTTCT
>JAIXZQ010000253.1 GCA_027489475.1 Methylophilus sp. | reverse complement strand
CTGCGGCATACGCTTGCTGTTTGGCATCGTGCGGCATTTGCGACAAATTCACGCCAACGGTCAGGCCCAAAAAGGTGTAGAGCTTACCCATCCATTCAGCATCGCGTTTGGCCAGATAGTCGTTAACCGTGACCACATGCACGCCTTTGCCAGTCAATGCATTTAAATAGGTGGGCAACGTCGCCACCAAAGTTTTACCTTCACCGGTACGCATCTCAGCGATTTTGCCGGCATTGAGCACCATGCCACCAATCAGCTGCACATCAAAGTGGCGCATGCCTAAGGCGCGTTTACCGCCCTCACGCACAACGGCAAACGCTTCGGGCAGCAGTTTTTCTAAAGACTCGCCATTGGCATAACGCTGTTTAAATTCTTCAGTTTTGGCACGCAACGCATCATCTGTGAGCGCTTCGATTTGAGGCTCTAAGGCATTGATTTGCTTAACGATATGTTGGTATTGCTTGACCAGTCGATCATTTCGACTGCCGAATAATTTTTTAAACAACGAGGCTAACATGAGTCACACCGATTTCCGCACAAGCGGCAATAAAAAGATAAAGCGAGATTGTATAAGATATCCACTGCAGTTGTCTTGATTATTCAACTTGGACAAAGGTTCTACGCCGCGCTGATACAGGGATGGTTGGCGTGCAACAACTGACTGGCGATTCATCATGCACTAGCACACGACCAACAGGCCATCAGATAAACTCAGCTAGCGCCTTAGGAATGATTGCGCAGATATTCGCGCGGGTCTAGCGGGTTGCCGTTTAAGCGGATTTCGTAGTGCAGATGGGGGCCAGTAGAGCGGCCCGTGTTACCAATCAGCGCAATTTTCTGCCCCTTGGTGACGCGCTCGCCCGATTTCACCAGCAAGCGCGCGTTGTGGGCATAACGGGTTTCTAGGCCTGCGCCATGTTCAATCTTGAGTAAATTGCCATAATCTGGGGTGTGTGCAGCGGTAGTCACAATGCCATCTGCAGCTGCATACACGGCGGTGCCGACGGAAGCTGGAAAATCCAAGCCTTCGTGAAATGCGCGATGCCCACTCATAGGGTCTATGCGCCAGCCATAACTTGATGAACTGTAGGCCGCTTGTACCGGACTACTGTTGGGCAACATCTCGCGCAATACGCTGCTTTGCAGCAGCTTGGCTTCTAGTTTGCCCTGATATTCATCGCGCACATCTAAATCGGCCGACATTTGCTCAATCACGGCTTTGAGGTCTTGTTCACTCAGCGGCGAATCTTGCACCAACGGGCCGCCGCGTCCCAACACCTCGTTCACCGGCGTACGCTCATTAATCGGCTCAGACGGTGAGTTGACTCCGGCCAGTTTGGATAAGCGCTGATTCTGCGCATCCAAGCGCAACAGGCGCGCTTGCAATTCGCCAATCTGTTTGGCATAGGCATCGAGATGGTTTTGCGTTGAGAGCATGGCACCACGCAAATGCGGTGGCAACATGGCTTTAACGCCTTGTGATTTAATTACCTGTTGGGGGGTAATAAACAATAAGGTCAACAGCACTGGCAATAATACCAAAGCCATGACCACGCCTACGCTTTCGAGCAAGCCCAAGGTTTTGGGCTTGGCCATTTTTTCTGAAACTATGATGATATTAATCACAATACCGCTCCCTTAAACACTGTGATCAAGCCGCGCACCGCATCGGGGTGTCAGTCAGGCTTATTCAACAGTGGCTGGTGTACAATCAAGGGGTTGCTTTATACAGCGCCTTGCATGCACAAAATCAATCAGATTTTCAAACAGCACCACAGCCTAAATCACTTGCTGGCAGAAGCAGATCAACGCGCATGGTGGCAACAGTGCTGGTCATCGGTGAGCCCAGAGCTGTCTAGGCTGTCGCAGGTTTTGGCTATTGAGGATGGCATTCTGGTGATTGCCGCATCGTCTGGTGCCGTCGCCAGCAGAATCAAGCTGCTTGAAAAACCCTTGCTAGAAAAACTGCGTGAAATGCTGCAAAATTCACGCAAAATCAAAGGCTTAAACCTTAACGCAATTAAGGTCAAAGTGCAAGTAAAATCGCAACCCGCACCGCGCAAAAAGCGCATACAATCGCCCTCAAAACAAGCGCTTACACATCTCCAAACCTGTGCTGAACAGGTCAACAATCCCGCCTTACAACAAGCATTACGCCAGTTTATTAAGCACCAGCGTCAGTCCTAAGACTGGACGACGTGATTGCACAGGGTTCGCACATCCTGATACGTATGAGTGCGCGGTGTATTGGTCCGTAGCCCATCCCTGAGCAGCACACATGCATGAGATAACGGTGACGGATGGTTCTGATAGCGCGTGACAACTTGTATCGCGTGACTACTTGGCACCGGCTGTCTTGTGATGGCATCACAATAGTGCAATAATGGTTTTGCCTGTTACATTTTATTAACAAGTTAATTCACAGGCGTGCAAGCAGTCATTACCTTCAACGTAGTTTCATCAGGAACAGGAGAAGTCATGTCAGTCGCAATAATGTTAGCGCTGGGGGCTGCCGTGTTGGCAGTGCTTTACGGCGTTGTAATGAGTCAATGGATCTCTGGCTTGCCAGCTGGCAATGCCCGTATGCAAGAAATCGCTGGGGCAATTCAACAAGGGGCCGCCGCTTATCTTGCCAGACAATATAAAACCATCGCATTGGTCGGCGTCGTATTGGCCATTTTAATCGGCCTGTTTCTGACCCCGCAAACCGCTGTCGGGTTTGTGATTGGTGCGGTACTGTCTGGGGCCTGTGGCTTTATTGGCATGAATGTCTCGGTGAAAGCCAATGTGCGGACGGCACAAGCTGCCACTCAAGGCATAGGCGCGGCCTTGGATGTTGCCTTTAAAGGCGGCGCCATCACCGGCATGCTGGTGGTGGGCTTGGGGCTGTTGGGGGTCGCAGGCTTTTACTGGTATCTGGGTGCAGAGCAAGCTCATGACCTCAACCCACTGATAGGCCTTGCGTTTGGTTCGTCACTGATTTCGATTTTTGCACGTTTAGGCGGCGGCATCTTTACCAAAGGGGCGGATGTGGGCGCTGACTTGGTCGGTAAAGTCGAAGCGGGGATTCCAGAGGATGATCCACGCAACCCGGCGGTGATTGCCGATAACGTTGGTGACAACGTGGGCGACTGTGCAGGCATGGCCGCTGACCTGTTTGAAACCTACGCCGTGACCTTAATTGCCACCATGGTGTTAGGGGGCTTAATGGCCGCCGAGGCCGGGGCGAATGGCGTGATTTATCCGCTGTTACTGGGGGCGGTCTCGATTGTAGCCTCCATTATTGGCTGCTTTTTTGTCAAAGCCTCCCCCGGCATGAAAAACGTGATGCCAGCCTTGTATAAAGGGTTGGCTGTCGCTGGTGTGTTGTCGCTGATTGCATTTTATTTTGTCACCCAACAGGTGTTCCCACAAGGCTACACCCACGGTGAAGTGACGGTGTCTAGCATGGCGCTGTTTGGTGCCTGTGCCGTCGGCTTGGTGTTAACCGCCGCGCTGGTGTGGATTACCGAGTACTACACCGGCACCGATTACGCCCCGGTGAAGCATGTTGCGCAAGCCTCCACCACCGGTCACGCCACCAACATTATTGCGGGCATAGGCGTGTCTATGAAGTCCACCGCCCTGCCCGTCATTTCTGTGTGTATCGCCATTTATGTGGCGTTTCACCTGGCAGGCCTGTACGGGGT
>JAIXZQ010000327.1 GCA_027489475.1 Methylophilus sp. | reverse complement strand
GACAAAATCCCTGGGGTGCGCGTTGAGCCTGTATTAGCTGATGTACTTATACTTGAACCACCATTGAAGTTATAGCGGCCAGTTGTAGGCGCATATTCACCGGTATAGGCTTGGATACCCGCCTCAAAAATTTGACCAGATTCCGTTTTCCATGGCTAGGTTGCACGAGCAACAAAGTGGTAGTTGTCATTCACATCCCCACGGTTTGCACCTTGGCCATTGTAGAAACCTGCCGCCAACATCCCGTAGTTGCCAGAGTGTTTAAGTCCTTTATCACTGATTTCTTTAAACAAGGCTTGCACGTTTTCTGGGGTGTAGTAGTAGAACGCGCCGGTATCCCGCTCGTCACGTACCGCACTGTTTAATGCATCGGCACGGTCCATGGCTAAACGGTTAGAGGAGGACTGCATGTTTTCAAAGCCATACGGTACTTTTGACAAACCAACACGTACACGGTGGACTTTAGTTTTATCAATATTGATATCCCCATAAGCATCACGCAGCTGTACATAGCCTGTTTGACCTGAGCTTGGACCGCTATTGTTAAAGTCTGGCTGAATGTAGTAACTTAAGTGATCGCCAAAATCACCAAAAATAATCACACGTGCACGGCGAATCAAAAAGTTTTTGTCTGGATTAATAGAATCATCGGTACCAACAGAACGGTCAGACCACAAATCCACAGGATTTCTTGGGTCATCACCATCGCCGCCCACCATAGCAGTCACACGGTTTTGCACATAACCACGGATGTTCACACGGCTGGTCCAGCTTTTAGATTCTTTTTTCTTTTGCACTTCAACTTCGTTGCTACGGCCTTTCATCAACAAAGCACCTTCCTCTTCGGTCAGTATGCCTTTTGAAATTAATGCCTGCACTAAATCAACGGTTGAATCCGCGTATGTAAATGGCGCTGCTGTTGCTAACAAGCCACCAGCCATGGTTGCCATTAACAAACGACGAAATTTTAAATTCATTGGGTTCCCCTGTATAAAAAACAATCACTCTCGTTGCAGGGCGTATTCTGAATTTTGAATATGACAGTTTGATGACAGATGATGAAAAAGGGCTATTTATACAGACTAGTCTGTGGCTGTGGTAAGCACACAACATCTTGTATCTTGCAGGCATAAAAAAACCACCCCGCAGGGTGGTTGTTTGAAAACAAGGCCTAGGCCGGACTAGTGTTCTGCACGCATGTGCGGGAACAGAATCACATCACGAATGCTAGGGCTGTCAGTAATCAACATGACCAGACGGTCGATGCCTATGCCACAGCCACCTGTCGGCGGCATGCCATATTCGAGCGCGCGGATAAAGTCGGCGTCGTAATACATGGCCTCTTGGTCACCTGCTTCTTTGGCTTTCATTTGTGCATGAAAACGCGCAGCTTGATCTTCAGCATCATTCAGTTCGCTAAAGCCATTGGCCATTTCGCGACCGGTGATAAACAACTCAAATCGTTCTGTGATTTCTGGATTGGCATCCGAAGCCCGTGCCAATGGCGACACCTCAACCGGATAGTCAATGATATAGGTGGGTTGCCACAACTGGCTCTCGGCGGTTTCTTCAAACAATGCCAGTTGTAAGGCGCCTAAGCCTGCATGATCAAACGGTTTGACGCCTAGCTTGAGTAATTCTTGACGCAAAAATGCGGCGTCATTGAGTTGCGATAAGTTGTATTGCGGCGCATATTTTTGTATCGCCCCGATGATGGTCAACCGTTCAAACGGCTGGCTCAAGTCAACTTCTTTACCTGCATAAGTCACCACAGCACTGCCGGTGGCGGCAATCGCAGCGGTACGTATGCATTGCTCAGTAAAGTCCATCAACCAAGTGTAGTCGGTATACGCAGCATAAAACTCCATCATGGTGAATTCTGGGTTATGCCGCACGCTAAGGCCTTCGTTGCGGAAATTTCGGTTGATTTCAAAGACACGCTCAAAGCCGCCTACAATCAGACGCTTGAGATACAACTCAGGCGCAATCCGCATAAACATTTGCATATCCAACGCATTGTGGTGCGTGATAAACGGCTTGGCAGAGGCCCCACCCGGAATCGGGTGCAACATGGGCGTTTCAACCTCTAAAAAGGCATGCTCGTTCATAAATTGCCGGATGGCAGCCACCACTTTTGAACGTGCCTTAAATGTGGCGCGGGTTTCTTCTGAGGTAATCAAATCAACATAGCGCTGACGGTATTTGATTTCTTGGTCTTGCAACCCATGAAACTTTTCTGGCAACGGACGCAAAGATTTGGTCAGTAAGCGCAACTCAGTGACGTGAACAGAAAGCTCGCCCGTGCGTGTTTTAAACAGCTTCCCTTTGGCCCCTAATATATCGCCCAAATCCCAGTGTTTAAAACTGTCGTACAGCGCCTCACCAATTTCATCACGAGCGACATACAGTTGGATACGCGAAGTACTGTCTTGGATGGTAGCAAAGCTGGCTTTACCCATGACGCGTTTTAACATCATGCGACCAGCCACGACCACAGGGATTTCTTGCGGATCTAAGGTCTCTTTATCGGCGTCAGCGTAGGCTTGCTGCAAGGCCGCGGCTTGGTGTTCTGGCTTAAAATCGTTGGGGAACACCGGCAGTTGCTCGGCTTTGGCGTGTTCACGCAACTGGCGTAATTTTTCACGACGTTCAGCAATGACATGATTCTCGTCGATGATGGTATCAGTGTTCTGCGCGTTAGAAGGGGTATCTGCAGTCATAAAAAATCCGGAGAGCGGTGTCTAAACTCTAAAACTGCGTATTTTAGCATTGTTAAGCTTGATTGTCGGCGGTGCTGCTGTCTGGCGTTGAAGGGCATAAAGGCAGATGAATACGCACCATAAAGCCTACGGGGTGCAGATTAACTGCCTGAATAAATCCGCCATGCGCTTCAATCATCTGTTTAGTCAGTGCCAGACCAATGCCGTGACCCTCTATCATGGCGGTATGACTACCGCGCACAAACGGCTTAAAGATATGTTCCAACTCGTGATCGGGCACCCCTTTGCCCTCATCCTCTATTTCCAACACAGCTTCGGCAGTCTGTTCATTCTGATGCAGACGGATGTTTACCCAACCGCTTTGTGGGCCATACTTCAGCGCATTTCTGACCACGTTTTCAATGGCCCGTTGCAGCAACTCGCTTTGACCATTGACCCAGATGCTGGACTCAGGCAGATGAAGCTGAAGCTTTGCCTCCTCGCGTTCAAACTGACTATCACTGACTATCACTGACAGCAGGCTATTCAAGTTGACCGCTGTCATTTGCAGCGCTTGCATGCCAGATTCAAAGCGAAAAATCTCCAGCAACTCGGCAATCATGCGATCCATGCGCAAAGCTTCAAGTTCGATACGCTCAATGGCAGTGGGTAATTTTTTCGGGTTTTGCATCAACAAGCCAACTGCCATTTGGATGCGGGCCAACGGTGAACGCAACTCGTGCGATACATGGTGCAACATCTTAGACTGGCTTTTGACCATGTTTTGCAAGCGTAAAGCAATCGCATCGTAAGCCTCACCGAGTTCAGTAAATTCGGCGTGGCTGGGCGAAAGCATGGGGCGTACTGGAGTGACGACAGTGGTTTCAGCAGCCGACTTTAAATGGCCTAACATCAACCGCACGGGCTGAGAGATTGCCCAAGCAAACAAGCCTGCAAATAAACTACTTAATGCAAAAATCAGGCTGTATACCTGAGGCGACAAGGACCAAAATAAAAAGCCTGCTGTCGGCGAGGCGGCGGATGGCCTTTCGCCAGAGGTCAATGCTGGAGATGGGGTTGACTGAGACTCAGCGGGGGAAACTACTGGTGCACAAGGCGGCGTTGCACATACATCTGAGGTGTGCGCAGCATCATAGGAGGCTTCGATCCAGTGTGGCAGGCTGTGCTGCCAGGCCACCACACTGCCGACCAACACGCCTGTCGAAAAAAAGGCTACAAAAAGCGCTGCAAATAACTTCCAAAACAGGCGCCCCATCGCCAACGTATCGGCAGGCGCTTACTCGCGCACCAGCTGATACCCAACCCGATAAATGGTCTGAATCACATTGACGCCGCCAGAGGCATCTGCAATTTTTTGGCGTATGCTGCTGAGATGCACATCAATGCTGCGGTCATATTTAACCAGTGGCCGACCCAGGGCTTTAATAGACAAGTCTTCTTTGCTGACTATGGTGCCAGCATGTTTTGCCAAAATTTCAATCAAACTAAACTCGGTGCTGGTAAATACAATCGGCTTATCCGCCCAAAATACTTTGCGACGCTCGCTAGAAACCACTAATTGCCCCACCACAATGTCATTGCCTTTGGGGCTCTCGCTGGGATGACGGCGTAAAATGGCACGCACGCGGGCGACCAATTCACGCGGCAGACAGGGCTTTTGCACAAAGTCATCCGCCCCCGCCTCTAGGCCTTCAATACGCGCTTCATTATCATCTTTCGCAGTCAGCATCAGCACTGGAATATCCGAGTGTTGACGCACATTTTTCAGGGTTTGTATGCCATCTTGACCCGGCATCATCACATCCATAATGGCCAGATCAAATTTGCCCGCTAACACATACTGTTCGCCAGTCAAACCATCATGGGCGGTGGTGACGGTATAGCCCTCTTGCGTCAGAAAATCTTTCAGCATGTTGGCGAGTTCAACATCATCATCAATCAACAGTAACTTGCTCATCGGGTTCCCTTAAAACGATTTCACTTAAAAGCGTTTATACATTTTGCCTCAGAATCTTATCGAACTATCAAATAGATTAACAAGCGTAAACAAGGCTATTTTACTCAAGTTTTCAAGATGTATAGTTTGCGTTAACGCAATTTAATCTTTGAAAGCCACTGCATGCACACCACATGTGTTTGCATGGCCGATTCAGTCAGGTTAATCGGCCGTAAATGCTTCACATAATTGGCTAAGCAACTGAGCAAACAATGGCACAACCTCTTCCGCATCATGCGGACTGTCATCATCAGTGCGCGCAATCATATAGCTAATCGTGACCTTATCGAGGTTTTCACGATAAGTTTGCCAATGCTCAGCCTCGGCCTCTGCAATCAACTGAAACTTATGTCGGCCAGATTCTATCAGCTCGGCCAGCAACTCAGGCGCCAGGCCGTCAAACAGTGTTTTAGCAATGGTCACCTGCGCTCTGGCGTAGTCGGGTGTTTGCCCAGATTGTGTCAGGGGCATCCACAAAAATGCATAGATTAACAATGCAAAACATTGATACACACCCAACATATCAAAATCACTTTGCAGCTCATCAGCGGGATGTCGTCCTGCCGACTGAATCGCCTGAAAGGTCAGCAAACTGGCTAAATAATGGGTCGCTTCTTCTAGATCTGTGTCTTCTAACGCAGCAGCGGCACTGGCTTCATCCAGTGTTGCCTGCTGGCCAGACGCCGTGGTCTGACACAGTTGGTAAAGTAGCTTTAGCCGTTGTTCATAAGTCATTTGCATCGCAGTCCTTTATTTTTAATTGTCTGTTTTCATCGCTTAATAAATGAGGCTGTGCATTCAACGATGCCCGCCTCAGTCATCTCCCTCTGGCAAGGCGGCAAGTTCTTCTTGCAGTTGCAACCACTCTAATTCCACCTCATCAAGCTGTTTTTGCTGCGTCGCTTGTGCCATCAATACGCTTTGCAATGTGGCACGTTGTTCAGGCAGATACAAACTATTGTCTGCCAGCTTCTGTTCAAAGACTTGTTTTTCTTGTTCAAGTTTCGTTAATAAGGCTTCAAGTTGCGAAATTCGCTTTAGTAACGGCCGTCTGGCCTGCAAACGCGCCTGTCGTTCGGCCTTTTGCTGATGATAGTCAGTCACTTTGGCGGGGGTGGCCGCGGCGCTAGTGATATCTGTGGCTTCGCGCTGCCCGAGACTCCGCGTGTAGTCCTCCAAATCGCCGTCAAATGGTCGTGCCCGTCTATCGGCCACGCGAATAAACTGCTCGCAGCAGGTGGCCAACAAGGTACGGTCGTGCGACACCATGACCATGCCCCCCTCATAGCCTTGCAAGGCCAGTGACAATGCATGGCGCATCTCAATATCCAAGTGGTTGGTCGGCTCATCGAGCAAAATCAGGTTGGGCCGCTGCCATATCAGCATGGCCAACGCCAGTCGTGACTTTTCGCCGCCCGAAAACGCAGCACAGGCGGTTTTAGCCATCTCCCCCCTAAAATCAAAGCCACCCAAAAAATCCAGCAACTCTTGCTCGCGTGCCGCGGGGTCTAGGCGTTGCAAATGCAATAAGGGCGATGCTTCAGCATCTAATTGTTCGAGCTGGTGCTGCGCAAAATAGCCAATCTTGCAGTCTTTGCCTTCTAAACGTTCGCCGGATAACAACGTCTCCGATTCGGCCAAAGTCTTAATCAAGGTGGACTTACCCGCCCCGTTTTTACCAAGCAACCCGATGCGTTCGCCGGGACGTATCGCCAAGTGCGTTAACTTAAGCAAGGCTTTTCCGTCATAGCCGAGTACCGCCTTATCCAGCACCAGCAAGGGATCAGGCGCACTCAGCGGCGGCCTAAAGCTAAAGCTAAACGGGGAATCAACATGCGCTGCGCTGATACGCTCCATGCGTTCTAGCGCCTTGATTCGGCTTTGTGCCTGTCTGGCTTTGGTCGCCTTGGCGCGAAAGCGGTCGATATACTGCTGCAAATGTGCAATCTGCTGTTGCTGCTTTTGAAAGCTGGCTTGTTGCAACTGGCGTTGCTCGGCACGCTGGCGCTCAAAATCGCTGTAGCCGCCGCGATACAAGGTGAGTTGGCGCTGCTCAATATGCAAAATATGGTTGACCGTGTTATCTAAAAACTCGCGGTCATGCGAAATCAGCAACAAGGTGCCTCGATAGGCGTTGAGCCAAGTTTCTAACCACAGCACCGCCTCAATATCCAAATGGTTGGTTGGCTCATCCAGCAACAATAAATCAGAACGGCACATCAGCGCACGCGCAAGATTGAGCCGCATGCGCCAGCCGCCTGAAAACGCGCTGACGGGTCGCGCTAATTCAGCCTGACTAAAACCCAAGCCAGCCAACAACGCACTGGCACGTGCCTCTGCACTGTAGCCATCAATCTCTGACAAGCGTTGATGCCATTCCGCCACCGCCAGCGGATCGTCGCTCGTTTTACCCTCATGGGCGGATGCAAGGCATGCTTGTAAACGACAAAGTTCCTCATCGCCCTGCAAGGTATAGGTCAGTGCGCTACATTCCAGCGCGGGCGTTTCTTGCGCAACATGGGCGATGACCCAATGGGGCGGCATAGTGAGCGTTCCGGCATCCGCAGACAAGTCGCCACGCAACAAGGCAAATAAAGACGATTTGCCTGCACCGTTCGCTCCGGTCAAGCCGACACGATGGCCGGGATGGAGCTGAAAACTGGCTGCTTCGACCAGTGGCCGACCTGCGCGCGAAAAAGTCAGTTGCTTACACTGAATCACCTTCCACTCCTAGATATGCGCTGTGGGCAAACAAAAGAGTGGCATTTTAAACGAAACCCATGCGTGCAGGCCGAATAATTCAGCCTGCGGCGCAATAGCCACCGACCCCTGCGCTGGGTTTCGAGTAAAATAGTTGTTGCTAAACTTTGTCTCCTCCCCCACATCACGACTGTATGCCTTTGCAAAAACTCAAACGCTGGCTCCTCATTTTTTCGCTGTGTATGCTTGTGGTCATTTCTGGCCTGGCTGCAGTGATCCAGCTCTATGTGTTTCCGCATATTGATGACTACCGTGGCCGCATTGAGCAAACGCTGACGCAATCGCTAAAACAGCAAGTGACCATAGGCCATATTGCCATTCGCTGGCGGGGGCTGGCTCCGCAAGTGACCTTGGGCGATGTTACCTTGTTTGACCAACAAAAGCGCGCCGCATTGGCCCTGCCTAAAGTCACCTCACGCTTATCTTGGAGCAGTGTGTTTCTGCTTTCACCCACCTTAGTCAGTCTGAATATTCAGGCACCTACGCTGGTGATCCGCCGCAATGCGCAAGGTGAGTTGTTTTTAGCCGGCATCCCCTTGGCTGGACAAGGCGACCCCGCGTTTGCCAACTGGCTGCTGGCACAACGTCGCATTACCATCTCGCAAGCCACAGTGACTTGGCTGGATGAACTTAGACAAGCGCCCCCCCTGCTACTCAAAGAGCTCAATATCGATATTCACATGCCGGTTTGGCATCGCTTATTAAATCGCCACGCAGTGCACATAGACACCTTAGTCTCTACCGGCACCCAACAGCGCATCGTGCTGGATGCCACCTTGGTTGGCAGCGATGTGGCAAAGCCTGAGCAATGGCGTGGTGAAATTGCATTACGGTTACCCGATACCGATTTAGCCACATGGAGCCCTTGGCTTGATTTACCTGTACAAGTGACCGCCGGCAAAGGGGCGCTGACGACCAGCATGCGTTTTGAACAGTTGCAGTTGCAACAACTGGCTGCACAACTGCAATTAAGCGGGCTCAGCATCGTGCCCCCACGCTACAGCGAGCCGTTTGTAGCAAAACAAGCGCGTGGCGAAGTGCGCTGGCAACGCGTGGAGCAAAGGCATCTGCTCAGTTTGTCGCACTTTTCGGCGGATATTCAGCCCGGCTTATTGCTCGACGATGTCAATGGAGAGTTGCAATGGGATGCACAGGGTCATGAAGGACGGCTGACCGCCAAACATCTGGCTGTCACCGATAGCCCACTCCTGGCACGCTGGTTACCTGCCGAACATTCAGCCAGATCCTATTTAGAACAAATCGCACCGGCTGGCCATGTGCGGCAACTCAAAAGCCGCTGGCATTTTCAACACCAGCAATGGCAAGATTATTATGCCGAAGCTGACTTTGATGGCTTGCACACACAAGCCTATGAACACTTACCTGGGCTCAAACAATGGGCGGGGCACTTTAATGTTGAGCCCAATGCAGGCAGTGTAGAGTTAGAGACACGTGCGGCTGAAATCGAACTGGCCGGCATCTTGCGCTGGCCGCTGCCTATAGACCAACTACAAGGCGAAGTGAGCTGGCGGCATAACGGGCAAAAAACCCTCATCAGTGCGCGCAACCTGCTACTGAACAACCCACATCTGCGCCTGCGTACGGAGTTGGACTATCAATTAGGTGCGGCCAATGGCGACACCATACAACTCAATAGCCACATTGAGCATGCGGATGCCAAATACGCGCCGTTTTACTATCCCACCATACTGGGCGAAACCACATTGCATTGGCTGGATACTTCTGTGCTTAGCGGTCTAGTCAAACATGGAGAAGTCATCGTCAAAGGGCGAGTGGCCGATTTTCCGTTTGTGAACAGCGCGCATCAACCTGACCCCTCTTTAGGTCTGTTCCGCGTGACTGCACAGGTCGACCAAGCGACGCTGGAATACGGCACGGGCTGGCCCTTGGTGCAAAATCTAAGTGCGTTGCTAAAGTTTGAAGGCAAGCGCATGGACATCAGCGTAAAAAACGGCACCACCGTCGGCCAACACATTACCCAAGCACAGGCAGAAATTCCGCGTCTAGATGCCGACTGGCCGATACTTAATATCAAATCGCAAGTCAGCGGCACATTAGACCAGGGCATTAAGTTCGTGAACACCAGCCCGGTTAAAGAAGTGACCATGGGATTTACCGATGACCTCAAAGCCAGCGGCAACGGAGAACTCAAACTGGCCTTGCAAGTACCGCTGAACGATG
>JAIXZQ010000168.1 GCA_027489475.1 Methylophilus sp. | reverse complement strand
TCATGATTTGGTCAAAAACTGGGGCTTGGCGATTATTGTATTGACCTTGCTGATCAAGGCGGCGTTTTTCAAGTTATCTGCTTCAGGGTATCGCAACATGGCGCATTTGCGTGAAATTGCGCCACGTATGCAAGCATTGAAAGATAAATTTGGCGAAGATAAGCAAAAGCTGCAACAAGCGATGATGGAGATGTATCGTACTGAGAAAATCAACCCAATGGGCGGTTGTTTGCCCATCTTGGTGCAGATTCCAGTGTTTATTTCTCTCTATTGGGTGTTGTTGGGTTCGGTTGAATTACGTCATGCGCCCTTTTTTGGCTGGATACAAGATTTGTCAGCCACCGACCCGTATTATATTTTGCCCATTTTGATGGGTGCGACCATGATTATTCAGACCTTTTTGAATCCGCCGCCAACGGATCCTATTCAGGCGAAAGTGATGAAAGTCATGCCAGTGATGTTTAGTGTGTTTTTCTTCTTCTTTCCTGCGGGTTTGGTCTTGTATTGGTTGGTCAACAACGTGTTGTCGATTTGGCAGCAATGGGCCATTAACCGCATGATTCACGCAGAAGCCTTGGCAAAAAAAGGACATGGCAAAGCTGCCTGAGTCTGACACCGAGACCATAGCCGCCATCGCCACCGCCCCTGGGGCGGGTGGCATTGGTGTTGTTAGGGTGTCGGGTCCGCTGGTCCGGGCGATTGCACAACAAGTTTTAGGCAATTGTCCTTCGCCTAGACAGGCGGTGTATGGCCCTTTTTTGCAGGCTGACCGTACGCTGATAGACCGTGGCATCGCCCTATTTTTCCCCAACCCTCACTCCTACACCGGCGAGGATGTCTTAGAGCTGCAAGCGCATGGCGGCACCGCTGTTATGCAACTGTTATTGGCGCGTTGTTTGGAGTGTGGTGCGCGGTTGGCACATGCGGGTGAGTTTACGCAGCGTGCTTTCTTAAATGACAAAATGGATTTGGCGCAAGCCGAGGCGGTTGCTGATTTGATTAATGCCGCAACCGCTGAGGCGGCACGCAGTGCCATGCGTTCTTTATCTGGCGTATTTTCGCAAGCCATCGATGCGTTATTGCAACAACTGATTGATTTACGCATGTATGTCGAAGCCTGTCTTGATTTTCCAGAGGAAGAGATAGATTTTATTAGCCAAGGTCGCGTCGCAGAAAAACTTGCCGCGATTCATGCAACCTTGCTCACGATTTTTCATCAAGCCAAACAAGGCAATCTATTGCGCGAAGGCATGCATGTGGTGCTGGTTGGCCAGACGAATGTGGGTAAATCCAGCTTACTGAATGCCTTATCTGGTGAGGAGGTGGCGATTGTCACCCCGATTGCGGGCACCACACGCGATACGATTAAATCAGTCATACAAATTGCGGGTGTCCCTTTGCATATCATTGATACCGCTGGTTTGCGAGAGACCGCTGATGCGGTTGAGCAAGAGGGTATTGCGCGAACTTGGAAATCGATTGCGCAAGCACAAGTCGCTTTGTTATTGGTCGATAGTCAACATGGCATCGGGCCACAAGAACATCAGATATTGCAACAACTCCAAGCCACCCTCAAACAAATTTGGGTACACAACAAAATTGATGTTTCACGTGAAACAGCTCGTCTTGAGGAGCGTCCAGACGGAACGCATGTGTTTCTTTCTGCCAAGACGGGCGAGGGTCTTGCTATTCTGCAGCAAGCCTTATTAACACTGGTCGGTTATCAACCTTCAGGCGAAGGGGTGTTTATGGCCAGAGCGCGTCATTTGGATGCCTTGCAGACGGTGGATATGCACCTTCAACATGCTGCGCAGCGTTTATCCGCCGCAGAATTGTTGGCTGAAGAGTTGCGTTATGCGCAAGAAGCATTGGGCACCATTACCGGCGCATTTACCCCAGACGATTTACTCGGTGAGATTTTTAGTCGGTTTTGTATTGGTAAATAACCGTTGATTTATGTGCTCGATAAAACACAACATCAGTGCTGCTTCTTTAATTTGGAAAATGTGCCAAGGCAAGCGTTTGCAGTTCAATCTTTATCCGCGCTGATTTACTTGCAATCGCCCAAAGGTCGAATGTCGAGGGGCGCGCCAAGCACGCTATAGACTGAAAGCCAACTGACTGCAGAGTTCCTGTTAGCACTCGTTTTGTAAAGCCACAGCGATGCGCCATGTATAGATTGCCCTGTGCTAAAGCAGTGCGATGACCATACAAAATATCCAGAGGCGAAATCGGTCCAGAGGCAGATTGATAGGCGACTTCTGTAAGTTGGTCTTGTGCAACTAAAGCGCAAACGGAGTGCAAATCTGGACAAGTGATTACCAAAAATCCTTCTGGTTTGAGAACACGCATAAACTCGTTTAAGGCCTTGGGGACCTCATGCGGGTAAAGATGCTCGATATTATGGCTAGAAAAAATGGTATCCATACTTGCATCTTCGACTGCGTGCATATTGGTCATTGTGCCTATAACGTCAGGTTCAACGCTGGCATCAATATCTAAACGCACCTCATGCCACTGAGGCGTATTAAAACCTTGAGTGGTGCGGTCTTTGCGTTTTTCTCCACATCCCACATGTAAGAGTGTAAGCAAAGTATCCACCTGTGTAGAGGTATCTCAACGGGTTTTTAAAAGGCCTTATTTCAATCTATTGTGATTGCGAATAGTATTGACTAGAGAGGATTTACAACAAATGAGCGATGATTGATTCTAAGGGTAGCCAATAGATACAAAGCTTATTGCATCTATGATAAACCCTCGCACAAATACTGCGAAGCAGCGTGAACTGAGCCAGCTAACTTAGCGTGGTTTTTTTCTAGGGAAAGGTGTATTGCGTTCGTTAAAACGTTCTTCAATACTACACACGCGCTTACAGCCAGTAATCATGGCCCAGATTAGATTGTCGTGATGTAAATAGCTCTCAAATAACACGCCACTGACATGCACAACTACTACCCCTAACCACGTCCAG
>JAIXZQ010000072.1 GCA_027489475.1 Methylophilus sp. | reverse complement strand
TGCTGAAAAGCCAAGGCGGCCGCATGTTCGTGGGTGACTTCGCGAATCAATAACAGGCGTTGAGACTGTAAGGTATCGCCATCATGCACGCTGCATTCTAGCCAACGTTGCGGCAAGCTTTGACTGGCCAGTCTGAGCGTACGCATGCCTTGTCCCGGAGTGCGCTCGGCTAATAGCGCAAGCACGGGCGCACAATGAAAGTCATGCAACACTTGCCATAACTGGCTTAACTGATTGCCCGCCCAACTGGCACCTTGCGCGGTGGATAATAAGGCCCTGACTTGTTGGGTAGGCTGTGAAGGCAGGCTGACTGCCACATGAAACGCCTGTGGCTCGCGTAAGACACACCAGCGTTCAAAAGCCAGTCGCGTAGAAGATTCCGCCAGTCCCTCTGTGAGAGGCCTAGGATCGATATTGGTCATCGTAAACTTTCACCACCGTAGTGCATAACCCAACGGCCGACAAGCACCCTATGCTTATCGATTGTTAAGATGACACCCCCGTAAAACATTTGATGCGTCAATCAGTCCTCGTTGTGCTGAGGCTGGCTGCGCTTAATTATGGCGGCTATCTTCTGTGGTATCGCCTTGCCTGTCAAGGTCGAAGCTGGCTTTTTTTGTCTGTGTGCGATGTCACACAATGCGAGGCGGACTGCCGCGCTCCCTGATGTGCATGGCCTGGCTGTCTGAAAATGGCGGACTCACGCCTTTTAAAGATGCACAAACCGCGCTGCAATGCCCTGCAAAGCAAGACACCACAGCGCAGTGAATGCGTGTTTTCACTATCTAGCTACTCTTAACTTAACTGCTTGCGACGCATAAGATAGGCATCTACACTCCAGCGTCCTGCGCCCCCTAATAGCAATGGCACCAGCACGAGCAGGTAAATAAAGGGCAATTTGAAATTACCAAAGCCATCGCCTTCGCTGTCTTCAAAGCGATAGCCCATCAGTAGATCTGAGACATGGTTCCAGTGTTCAGGCCAATGGACGCTGGCAATGGCAACCCAAGTGATGACGACCAACTGTAACGCAAAAAATCGGGTGAACAGCCCCAGAAACAGTGCCACCGCACCGAGCAACTCAAAGCTCATGGCCAATTGCCAATTTAACCAAGGCGGTAATAAATCAAACGGAAACGGAAAACGTAGTTCAGCAAACCAATTTTGACCATGCCATTTCGCCCAGCCGGCCTCACCAAACTCCCACGCCAAAAACCAGCGCAACAATAAAGGCGAGAGCGACGCATGCATGGTGTGCAGCTTTTGAACGCCGCATAAATAGTGCTGTTGTAATGATAAAAACATTTGGAAACCTTTCGTGTCGGGTCAATGTCAGCATTGGTCGCACGAAAGGCCAAGAACTTACAAACCATGCACGCGGGTTTACTGTGACTTGCGATAATCGCGAAACCAGCCCGCAAAGCGTGGCAGCATCAACCCAGCAAACAGCAATGAATACAGCACGGGTTCGGTGACATCTTTTTTAACCAACCACCAAAAATGCAGCAAACCGAGCACAGCAATCAGATACGCCAGCAGATGCAGGGTTTTCCAGCGTTTTTTTAGCGCACGTATGGCGCGCTGGTTTGAGGTGGCTGCCAGCGGCATACTGAGCAACCAAGCGGCGGCTCCCACCAAGACATAGGGGTGTTTGCTGATATCGGCTACTATATCAGGCCAGAAAAACTGATAATCCAGCCATAAATAGCTGGTCACATGCAGACAGGCAAACGCAAACATCCATAGCCCAAGTAAGCGACGCACGGCCATTAACCACGCCTGCTGCGTCCAAGCACGTAGCGGACTGACGCTGAGCGAAAGCAATAAAAACACCAGTGCCCAAGTGCCGGTCGAGCGTTCAATAAACTCGACCGGGTTGGCCCCTAAGCCATCGGTGAGTCCCAATGCCAGCAAGCGCAGCAAGGGGGTTAGCGCAAGCAGCCAAATAACGGCTTTTAGACGCGCGATGGCAACCTGTGGAGACCACGGAGACAAGCGTATGCAGGCCTGTTTAAACAAGGGGATCACCATTAGAAAAACTTCTTCAAATCCATGCCCGCATACAAACCCGCCACTTCATCATAGCCATTAAACAGCTTGGTTTTTACCCGTCCGGCAAACAAGCCCGCCCCAATGCGCTTTTCTGAAGATTGCGTCCAGCGCGGATGATCGACTTGTGGATTGACGTTGGCATAAAAACCATATTCACGCGGACTGGCTTTCATCCAGGTGGTATTGGGCATTTTTTCAACAAAGCGTATGGTGCTGATGGCTTTTGCCCCTTTAAAGCCGTATTTCCATGGCACCACTAAGCGCACTGGCGCGCCGTTTTGGTTGGGCAACACCTGACCATACAACCCCACCGCTAACAAGGTCAACGGTTGCATGGCCTCATCCATACGTAGGCCTTCAATATAGGGCCAGTCGAGCACAGGAATACGCGCGCCTGGCATATGTCTGGGGTCATTGTATGAGATAAATTCAATATATTTGGCGTTGCCTGTCGGCTGCGCCCAGTCTATCAGCGCTTTCAGCGGCAGGCCTATCCAAGGAATCACCATAGACCAGCCCTCTACACAACGCATACGGTAGATGCGCTCTTCCAGCGGCGCCAGTTTTAGCAGTTGTTCTATGCTGATAGATTTGGCTTGTTTGACTGCGCCTTCAATATTAATCGTCCAAGGTGTTGGTTTAAATAACACGGCCTCTCTGGCGGGGTCTTCTTTACCCGTGCCAAACTCGTAGTAATTGTTATAGCTGGTGACATCTTGCAAGCTGGTTAAGGTTTCTTCTTTGCCGTAGGCGGTTTTAGCAAAGCTTAATGACCCGGCAGTGGCTGCTTGCGCGGGCAAACTCAAGCCAGTCAAGGCGCTGGCAGCGGCGGCACCGGCCAGCTTGAGGACTTCGCGACGTTGTTCAAACACCGCTTGTGGCGTGATTTCAGAGGGCAGAATGGCACTGGGATTACGACGGTTGTTATCGAGTAGCATAGGTGTTCCTGACTGACGATGACCTAGGAGATGAATGTCTAGTTTGTCGAGTCTGACTGTCAACCCTTACAGTTAATTCCACATTATTTTGCCTGCACGCGCAGCCGAAGATTAAAAAACTGATAAAGGTTACAGCCCTTTTGCCAACAAGGCATCCAACTCAGGGTCTTTTAACTGCGTTGCCAGTTGCTGGGCTTGTGCCAATAATTGCGCTGCGCCAGCCGTATCGCCTTGCGCGCGTTTTGCCGCCGCCCAATACACTGCGGTTTTGGCCTCATAAAAACTGCCGCCATTTTCATGGGCATAGTCAAACAGACGTTGGTAGGTTTTTTCTGCGCCAACGTAGTCTTTTTTTGCGACAAACAGTTGGCCCAATGCCAAACTGGCTTCGGCATATTGGTCAGGCGAACCCGACTTACGCAACATCAACACGCCTTTGAGTTGGTATTCGATCGCCTGATCTAATTGCTGTAATTGCTGATAAGTTTGCGCTTCGTGCACATAGCTGTCGGCGCGCTCATCATCATTCATCGCCAATTTTTCTCCGACTTTAAACGCCTCCAAGGCCGGGGCATAACGGCCTGCATCGGCATGCGTTTCGCCGATTAAATTATGGGCTATCCGTGCGTAGCGGCGCATATTTTGTTGTTCGCTGCTGGCTAATGCCTGCTGATAGCTCTGCAAAGCGGCGTCATACTGTTGGCTGTCACGTTGTGCATTGCCCAGCAATAAATAAGCAGAAATCAAGTCCAACCCCGTGGGTTTGAGCCGTAAAGCTTGCTGAAAACTGGCTTCGGCGTCGGCCGGCTTGTTTAATGCAGACTGCGCCCGACCTTTACACAGCCAAAATCCCACTTGTTGCGGATATTTATCCGCCATGCTGATCGCCTGCGCAAACTGTTGTTGCTGAACAGCCGTATCACACGCCTCAAGCGCAGCCTCTTTAGCGTACACGGTGAGGCTGTAAAACAAGGTGCATGAAATCATCAAGGTGAGTGCGCGGGTCATGATTAAAATAAGTCCGGTTGTAAGGGGGAATATTCAGACGCAGTGTCGTCTGCGACTAATGTTAAGAGCGTGTCACTGGCGGATGGTTGCACCAGCGCGAGTAAGGCTTGTTCATCTAAGATAGTCACGCCGAGTTGTTGCGCTTTTTCTAGCTTGCTGCCTGCCTCAGCCCCAGCCACCACATAGCTGGTTTTGGCAGACACACTGCCGCTGACCTTGCCGCCTGCAGCCTCTATCAACGCTTGCGCCTCATCACGCTTAAGCGTTGGCAGCGTGCCGGTCAACACAAAGATGCAGCCTTGCAGATGTTGACTACGCGCACTGGGTGACTGCTCAGGCCAATGCACACCCAAGGCTTGCATGGCGGCAATCACCTCACGGTTATGCGGTTCTTGAAAAAACTGATAGGTGGCCTCGGCAACAATGGGGCCCACATCATTCACACGCATCAAGCTGGCAACATCCGCGGCCAGCAAGGCCTCGAGCGAGCCAAAATGCTGGGCCAAATCTTTGGCAGTGGCTTCGCCCACATTGCGTATGCCCAAGGCATAAATAAAGCGAGCCAGCGTCGTCTGCTTGCTGTGGGCAATGGCGGTGAGCACATTGTGGGCTGATTTTTCGGCCATACGCTCTAGGCCGGTCAGTTGCGCAAGCGTAAGTCTATAAACATCATCCAGATGCTGTACCAGCTGTTTTTCCACCAATTGATCGACCAGTTTTTCACCCAAGCCTTCAATATCCATGGCACGGCGTGAGGCAAAATGGGTGATGGCCTGTTTACGTTGTGCCGGGCAAATGAGTCCACCCGTGCAGCGTGCTACTGCCTCATCCTCAGGCCTGACCACATGCGAGCCGCACTCAGGACATTGGGTGGGCATCTCAAACCGTCTAGCATCCGCTGGGCGCATATCTAGATTAACGGACACCACTTCAGGAATCACATCCCCTGCCCGTCTCACCACCACGCTATCGCCTATCAGTATATCTTTGCGACGTAGTTCATCTTCGTTGTGCAGTGTGGCGTTGGTCACCGTGACACCGCCGACAAACACAGGGCGCAAACGCGCCACCGGCGTGATTGCGCCTGTACGGCCCACTTGCACTTCAATCGCCTCAACCACGGTGGTGGCTTCTTCAGCAGGAAATTTATGTGCGATGGCCCAACGCGGTGCGCGCGAAACAAAGCCCAAGGTTTCTTGCAGGGCAAACTCATTGACCTTATAGACCACACCATCAATATCAAAAGGCAGTTGACTGCGTTGCTGGCCTATCATGGCGTAGTAGTCCTGCAGTCCGGCTGCTCCAGTTTTTACAGCGCGCAGCGTAGACACCGGAAAACGCAAGTCAGCCAGATATTGCATGGCTTGATCTTGCGAGCGCAACACAGGCGCGCCCTCACTGGCACCGAGGCCATAGGCAAAAAAATGCAGTGGCCGCTTGGCCGTGAGCGAAGGGTCGAGTTGACGCAAACTGCCGGCTGCCGCATTGCGTGGATTGGCAAACAGCTTGCCCCCGCTGGCCGCCTGTTGTTGATTTAAACGCTCAAAATCTTTTTTCAGCATGAGAACTTCGCCACGCACCTCCAGCAAGGCGGGCGGTGATTCCGTGGGGAGTCGGCTGGGAATGGCGCGTATGGTTTTAAGGTTATGCGTGACATTTTCGCCGGTATACCCATCGCCACGGGTGGCGCCTTGCACAAACAGGCCGTGTTCATAAGTCAGCGTAATCGCCAGCCCATCAAACTTGGGTTCAACCGCATAATTGACTTGGTCAAGCTCTAACGCCTCACGGATGCGCTTATCAAAAGCTTCGAGCTCTTCCTGACTAAAGGCATTGTTCAGCGACAACATGGCTTGGCGATGCTGCACACTGTCAAAGCCATCGGCTGGCTGGCCCCCGACGCGTTGACTGGGTGAATCTGGCGTGATGAGAGCGGGGAACGCCTGCTCTAGCGCGAGTAATTGCCTAAACAAACCGTCGTATTCTTGGTCGCTGACCAACGGCGCATC
Source organism: Methylophilus sp. (assembly GCA_027489475.1). Taxonomy (GTDB): domain Bacteria; phylum Pseudomonadota; class Gammaproteobacteria; order Burkholderiales; family Methylophilaceae; genus Methylophilus. The sequence continues at coordinate 605 of JAIXZQ010000072.1, read as the reverse complement.
AAGCACATAATAGTGATAGTCGTAGTCCGCCAGTTGCTGCTTAAGAACAGTCAGGGCGCGGGCAGCCTCTGCCTCAGTCGCCGGGGGCAGCATGGACATCATTAGGAGAACAGACGGTTGGCATGACTGCTGCCAGGGATAATGCACTGCGCCGTCATGGTGTGGGTAATCTGGTGAAGTTGCTGCCGGATTTTTTCGAGTTGCGGGTCACCGATAGGCTTACGATTCACATCAATCAGGCTGGCCGACAGGCTGGAAGCCATAGAACGCGCCACTTCTATCATCTGGTCAAACACTTGTAGACTTTGCGGCGTGGTTGGGATATCCAATTGAAAAGTCACACCAGTCATCACCGCAGATTTCAGCATTTCCGCCGAAAACGGCTTACCTTCATAGTTGCGTACAGAGAACATGAGTTGGCCATCCTGATTCACCACCTCATAGCGCCCATCACTGCTCAACTGCATGCCGCTGGCTTCGGCCAAGCCGCGCAGCTTGGTGGCGTGAAACATGCCCTGTGTAGATAACACATGAAATTCAACCGCTTTATCCACTTCGATACAAAAGGCATCAATGGCTTGTGCCTGTTGTGCCGGGGCATAGCC
>JAIXZQ010000175.1 GCA_027489475.1 Methylophilus sp. | reverse complement strand
GCATTCATGGCGCCATCGACATTAGCAATCAAGCGTTTTTCTGGAATCAGGGTAGGATGCACACGGAGCTCGACACCTTCTGCGATTAATTTGCTAATCCCTAGCAATTTGACCCGATAGCCCAGCTCGGCAGCATATTGAATATCTTGCGTGGTTAATTGCGTAATGCCCTCAGTATAGGCCTGCTCAAACTGCATCGGCATACCAAAGGCAATGCTGGCAAGGATTGTCAGTTTGTGTGCGGCATCAATACCCTCCACATCAAAAGTCGGGTCTGCCTCAGCATAACCCAAGCGCTGTGCTTCTTTGAGTACATCGGCAAAGGCCAGGCCTTTATCGCGCATCTCGGTCAGAATAAAGTTGGTGGTGCCATTAATAATGCCTGCCACCCATTCAATCTGGTTACCACTCAGGCCCTCGCGCAAGGCCTTGATAATCGGGATTCCCCCGGCCACTGCGGCTTCAAAGGCAACGATGACGCCCTTCTCGGCGGCAGCTTTAAAAATCTCATTACCGTGCACAGCGAGCAGTGCTTTATTGGCAGTGACCACGTGTTTGCCATTGGCAATCGCCTGCAACACCAGGTCTTTGGCCACGGTATAGCCGCCTATCAGTTCTACCACCACATTCACATCTGGATTATTGACCACGGCAAAGGCGTCATTAGTCAACGCCACTGTGCCGCCTGTGACTTGCTTGGCGTGCTCTAGATTGCGGTCTGCCACCTGCACAATGCGAATGTGACCACCGATACGGCGTGCAATGTCTTGCTGGTTGCGGGTGAGTACGGTAAAGGTACCGCCCCCGACTGTGCCTATGCCTAACAAGCCTACTTTTAATTCTTTCATGCGAATGCTCTTATGGTTATTTGCTGTGTTTTTTACGGAAACTATCTAGATAGCGACCGATGCGCGTCATGGCCTCAGTCAAATCATCGACGTTGGGCAAAAAGACCACCCTGAAGTGGTCTGGCGCTTTCCAGTTAAAGCCGGTGCCTTGGACCAGCAAGACTTTTTCTTCGAGCAGTAAATCGAGAATAAACTGCTGATCATCCGCAATCGGATACACCGCTGGATCTAGCCGTGGAAACAGATACATGGCCGCTTGTGGCTTCACACAGGTGACGCCCGGCATGCTGGTGAGCATGTCATAGGCTAAATCGCGCTGCTTGCATAGCCGCCCGGTGGGGGCGACTAAATCGTTGATACTTTGATAACCGCCCAAGGCCGTTTGAATGGCCAATTGTCCGGGCACATTGGCACATAAACGCATGGAGGCCAGCATATTCAGGCCCTCAATATAGTCTTTCGCCTCACGTTTATCGCCGGAGATAATCATCCAGCCAGAACGGTAGCCACATGCACGGTAATTTTTTGACAAGCCATTAAAGGTGACAAACAACACATCATCCGCCAGCGAGGCAATCGAGGTATGACTATTGCCGTCATACAGCACCTTGTCATAGATTTCATCGGCAAAAATCACCAAGCCATGGTGACGGGCAATTTCGATGATGCCTTCTAAAGTCTCTTTGGGATACAACGCACCGGTCGGATTGTTGGGGTTAATAATCACGATGCCTTTGGTGTTGGCATTGATTTTATTTTCGATATCCTGCAAATCAGGCAACCAGCCAGACTGCTCGTCACACACATAGTGACGTGCAGTGCCGCCTGCCAGATTCACGGCCGCCGTCCATAAGGGATAGTCTGGCATAGGCACCAGCACTTGGTCACCGTTGTTGAGCAAGCCTTGCATGGCCATGACAATTAACTCAGACACGCCATTGCCGATGATGATGTCGTCTATGGTCACGCCCGTAATCTGTTTTTGCTGGGTGTAATGCATGATGGCTTTACGGGCGGCAAATAAGCCTTTGGAATCGGTGTAGCCGGACGCCTGATCCATATTGCGAATCACGTCCTGCACAATTTCATCCGGGGCATTAAAGCCAAACGGCATCGGATTACCGATATTCAGCTTGATGATACGCATGCCATCTTCTTCCATCTGGCGGGCGCGTTGCAGCACGGGGCCACGAATGTCGTAGCAAACGTTGCTGAGTTTAGTGGATTTTTGAACAGACTTCATCGCGGGTTAACAAACACAGCAGGCGTGTGTTAATCTCTTAAAGTAAAACTTTCATTCTACTCGCAAACCCTTGCTACATCAATGAATGTGCACCTGAGCGCGCCCTAAATCAGGCTGGTTTTTTGGGCATTGAACGGCTGGGACTGGCGACCTTGGAACCTCGTATGCACCATGAAATTACATCTTCATCAAAGTGACCAGCCTTATCAGATTAATGGCGTTGAAGCCGACGCGCTGATTATTAACCATCAGCGTATGACACAGCCGATGATTATCAGCGAATACGCGATGCAACTGGATTGGTTTAGCGGTCCATGGGCAGCATTGGATGCAGAGCGCTTGTCTGCCGTGGTCGCATTTGCGCCAGAAGTGGTATTGCTAGGCACCGGAGATAAACAGCGTTTCGTGCATCCCAAGCATCTGCAAGCCTTGGCCGAACAACAGATTGCCGTCGAGTGCATGACCACCGCTGCGGCATGCCGGACGTTTAATATTTTAGCGGCCGAAGGTCGAAAAGTCGTTGCGGCGCTATTACTAGAATCGCATATCCAGTCGTAACGGTGTTGGCTTTACGCTGTCAACATTTGCCCGCATACAGTCGTCATGCGGACACATGCGACACTGCATAATAAAGGTTGGGTTTATGGTTGCGGTTGCAAAGTCACCCGCACCCCTTGTGCATGCACTTTGAGTTCAGTGGGCAGATAACGTGTGCCGCCCACCGTCAATGCCTCTGGCTTCACTTCATACAACACCAGTTGATTTAACCAACGCTG
>JAIXZQ010000060.1 GCA_027489475.1 Methylophilus sp. | reverse complement strand
GCGCCACATTGTGCAACCAGTGGTCCCCCTGACGCTTCATCACCGCAATCGGCTCACCGCCGACCACAAATACACGATAGTCATGACAATAGGGGCCGGTCTCGATTTTTTCTTGCAAATAAAATACACCATCCACATGCGGATCATGCGGCAAGGGAAACTCGGAAGCTTGGGTAATTAATCGCACGCCCTTGCCTTGCGAGCCAAACAGCGGCTTGATGACCAACGCTTGTCCGGCATGACAGTGCGCTTGCATAATCGCATGCGCTTGGTTGCGGTGCTCGCAGACCCAAGTGGCCGGCGTGGCAAGGCCGTGCTCGGCGAGCAATTGGCTGGTGAGATTTTTGTCTACGGTGGTCTCGATAGCGCGCGCGCTGTTATACACCACGACCCCTTGGCGCTGCAATGTATGCAGGATATTTAAGCGCGTGATGATCTGCTGCGTGGTTCCGGCGGCCACACCACGTACAAAGGCGATCCGTGGCAATTGGGTCAATCCGGGAATATGCACCTTGACCGCTGAGGTTTGCATCGCCACATGGCAACTGTCCAGCGACACCATCAAAGTGTCCCAGCCGCGGGCCGCACAGGCCCGCGCCAAGGCTTGCCCATGCCAACCCCCCGCTTGGGCGACTTCATCGGTAAAAATGGGTAACAGACGCATCAGAATCAAAGCATTGCGCGGCGCTACAGGCTGCGCACTTTTTTATTTAACGTTAAACATTAAATTAATTAATTAAATGATTGATTTAACAATTCTTCATTGTACATGCCTGCAGTGAATGTGCGGCCTGAACGCAGATTGCTGATACTGACTTTAGCGGGTGAAAACAGCATAGGATCAATTTGGTAAAAATCCATATTCACGGCTTTAAATACCTCAGCAAACGGTTTGCCGTAGTCTTTAGAGGCTGAAGAAGGCAACTGCTCGGCCAACTGCGCAGCCGCGCTATCATCCGTATTCACCACCAGCTGCACAAAGCCTCCAAACAAAATGGCATCATTGGTGCGCCCCATGCCAACAATAAAGTCAGGCGACGGGGCTGGCACCGGCGCAGAGCCAAAGCCATCGACAATGACGTTTAAATCAAAATGCAAGGCATGACATTTGTGCAATGCCACTTCTAACACCCGTGCAGTGACTTGTAAGGCCCCAGCCACACTGCGTGTCGGGGTCAAAATAAAGGTCAAGTGCTCTGCTGACAAGCCTGTATCGCGCGCGACTTTTGCAATGATTTCACTGGGCGGGATTTTGTCGGTTTCTAGCACCAACACTGAACGCGTACCTTGGTCGGTGTAGGCGATGTCTTTAAACACAGCCTCACGCTGCGCCAGCGCCCGTGCGGGTCCGCTGCCGAGTGAAAAGAATTTTTCATGTGATAACGCCCAGCCCGCATATTGGCTGCCTAAACAGGCGATTACCGGCTGTGTGGCCGTCACCATGACACTGAGCGGCCAGTGTGCAAACTGGCTTTGATATTGCAACGACACCTGACCTAAGCCACCCATACAGATTTCGGCAATCAGTCGGCCTGCCTCGAGGCCACCGCGCGCCACGATCCCAGCATCGACCAAGGTCGCCCCGGTGTCATGTTGACTCACCGCGCAGCCCAGTGCCAGCGCGTGTTCAATCAGCCGTTGAACCAGTGGCGCACTGGCGTGTTGAACGCTCAAAGCGTTTGAATTCGATTTGCTCGCAGACATAAGCCCCCCACAATTGCTTTAACGTGTCTTGTTGTTGCTGTAATGCGGTTTCAACCGCGTATTCTGTTGGCCCTTCGGCATACAAGCTGCACACCGGCTGCCCGGCCTGATGGTGATATTCCGTGGGTCTATCTTCTACCCAGTCTGGCAAATCCAGCGTGGGCAAGGTTATCGCCGCACTCGCATACACGATGTAGTGCATGGCACAGGGCGCTAATCGTAGCCGTTGCTCCGCGAGGCTGGACATCCGCGCGATGAGCGAGCTCGGTGCTGAAGCAAACCATCCTGCATGGGCCTCTTCAAAACAGGCCAGATGCGCTGAAATCAGCGGTAATGCATGATACAACCGCATACTGGCGCTCAGACGCGGATTGACTTCTAGCACCTGCAAGCTGGCGTCATGCCAAAGCGCATCTATGCTATTGAGCCCACGCAGGCCACACTGTGGCACCAGCCGTTGCAACACGGCTTCAGCAGCCTGCCACAATGCATGTTCATGACTGCGCCTTGCGCCGGCATAAACAAAATTATTCGGTCTATGCATTAACTCATGCACGCCTATCAAGGTGACCCCGTGCTTATGCGCCAAAAACAAGAGTCCTACCGCCACGCCTGCACAGCGACGTTGCCAATAAACCAGCGCGTTCGGGTTCGCTAACTCGGTGCCCAAGTGCGCAGGCTGTGTTTCTCCGTGCCTAGCCTGAGTATTTAAAGCCCTATTATTTAAAGCATTAGCATACCAGGCTTCAACATGCCAGCCGCCACATTGACCGATGCGTTTACGCAACCATCCCCCTTGCGTCGG
>JAIXZQ010000078.1 GCA_027489475.1 Methylophilus sp. | reverse complement strand
CTAGAAGGTCACTCTGACCGATTTATCAGTACGCTAACCAAAAATACCGTTGCCATTATTCTGGCGGGTGGACGCGGCAGTCGATTAAAAAACCTGACAGATTGGCGCGCCAAGCCGGCGGTACAGTTTGGCGGTAAATTTCGCATTATCGATTTTCCGTTATCCAATTGTATTAACTCTGGCATCCGCCGCATTAACGTGGCCACCCAGTACAAAGCGCAGAGTTTAATTCAGCATGTGCAGCGCGGCTGGGGCTTTTTGCGCGGCGAATTTAATGAATATGTCAACATTATTCCTGCGCAACAGCGCTTGGGCGAAGAGTGGTACAAAGGGACAGCCGATGCCGTGTATCAGAATATCGATTTGCTGCGAGAACATAGCGGCGAATACATTTTGGTGCTGGCAGGCGACCACATCTATAAAATGGACTACGGCAAAATGCTGGCGACCCATGCCTTGAGTAACGCAGACATGACTATCGCCTGCATCAATGTGCCGCTAGAAGACGCTAAAGGCTTTGGTGTGCTGGAAGTGGATGAAAACGACCGCGTGGTGGCGTTTGCCGAAAAGCCGGCCAATCCCAAACCGGCCCCTGGGTTTGATAACATGGCGTTTGCCAGCATGGGGATATATATCTTTAATGCCAAGTTCTTGTACGAACAGCTGATACGTGACTCTTACGATCGTAAATCCAGTCATGACTTTGGTCAGGACATCATTCCTTACATCATTAACAAATACGTGGTGCAGGCGCATCGCTTTACCGATAGCTGCGTAGGCGCGCAAGGCGGCAACTTTTACTGGCGCGATGTGGGGACCATAGATGCTTATTGGGAAGCCAATATGGAGCTGACCAAAGTGGTGCCCGAGCTCAATTTGTATGACAGTGAATGGCCGATTTGGACCTATCAAGAGCAATTGCCACCTGCCAAGTTTGTATTTAAAGACGAAGGCCGCACCGGTAAAGCCACCGATTCATTGGTATCTGGCGGCTGCCTCATCAGTGGTTCATCGGTGTCCAATTCGGTGTTGTTCTCAGGCGTGCATGTGGCTGATCATTCTGAACTAGATGGTGCAGTGGTGTTGCCCAAGGTGAAGATTAATGAAGGCGTCATCATGCGCAACGTGGTCATAGACCGTGGCTGTGAGATTCCAGCAGGCATGCAGATTGGCGTAGATTTGGCGTTGGATAGAAAACGCTTTCATGTCTCTGACAAAGGCATTGTGCTGGTGACCCCAGACATGCTGGGACAAGATTTGTATCGTGTAAAGTAGGGTATTAGCATCGTGGATAGGAAGGTTGGCGCATGGCCGCAAAAAAACTGTTATTAAATTTGTACTGGCACATGCATCAACCAGATTACCGCGATCTGGTCACGGGTGAATATGTCCTGCCTTGGACCTATTTACACGCACTCAAAGATTACAGCGATATGGTCTATCACTTGGAGCAGCACCCCGCTTCCAGAGTGACGTTTAATTTTGTGCCTATTCTGGTCGAGCAATTGCAGGATTACGCCGACCAGAGCCGCACCAGCCAGTGGCGTGACCCGTTGTTACGTTTACTGGCCACACCTGATCTAGACCATCTATCTGACGCCGATTGCAGGCTCATCGTCGACAGTTGTTTTAAAGCGCATCATGAAAAGATGCTGAGCCCGTTTCCACATTATCAGCGCCTATTGCAGCTCTATGAGTTGGTGGCGCCCATCATGCAAAGTGGCCAGTTTCACTATCTCTCCGGCCAATATAAAGCGGATTTGTTGGTGTGGTATCACTTGGCCTGGACCGGCGAAGGCCTGCGCCGTCAAAATAAAACCATACAGCGCCTGATGCAAAAAGGCGTGCTGTTTACACTGCAAGACCGCCAAGCTTTATTGGCCGTCATCAGTGAAACCTTGCAAGGGATTTTGCCGCGTTATCAGGCCTTGCTCAAAAAAGGCCAGATTGAAATCAGTACCACGCCCTACTATCACCCCATTTTGCCGCTGTTAATTGACCTCAACAGCACCACTGATGCTATGCCGGAGGCCCCGTTGCCAAAGGCTGACTGCTATCCAGATGGCTACACCCGCGCCATCGCCCAAGTGCAGGCCGCACGTGACTTTCATCAGCAGGTGTTTGGCCAACGGCCTGCAGGCATGTGGCCAGCCGAGGGCGGCGTTTCGCATGCCGCTTTGTCATTGCTGGCAGAAGAAGGGGTGTCTTGGGCAGCCACTGGGCAAGCCGTATTGGCCAACAGTTTAAAACTGCAAGGCCTGGTCCCAGAAAGCGCTACGGAATATCTGTATCAGCCCTATCGGGTGACCAATGGTCAGCAGGATATTGTTTGTTTCTTTCGCGATGACCATTTGTCTGACAAGATAGGCTTTGAGTATGCCAAACAGTACGCCAGTGAAGCTGTGAAAGACTTTATGCAATCCCTGACGCAGATACTTGAAAACAGTGAGACACAGACGCCGATTGTGAGTGTGATTCTGGACGGCGAAAATGCTTGGGAATACTACCCCTATAACGG
>JAIXZQ010000132.1 GCA_027489475.1 Methylophilus sp. | reverse complement strand
GGGAATGAGCATGGCATCATCACTTTTCAGCACTTCATACAAGCCATCTGCCGTGTCTATCAGCACAGAATATTCGGTTTTAGAACGATACCAAGCAACGAGGCCTAAGACGATTGAGAACAGGCTCACAGATAAATAGATGGTAGGCTCATTCAGCCTCACCAAGCCATGTAAGGTGAGGGATGCCAATCCAAACAAAATACACAGCACGGGAAACACACGATTAGGTTCTTTAACCGCGCGCTTGACGGCACGGATCTCGCGCACAAGATAGCGCTTATTGGACGTCAACAAACCATCTTCTGTCACCGTCACATGTTTAAACCGAGTGTGGTCAGCATTTGGCATAGGGTGAATGCGCGCGGCGGGTAGTCCAGAACCACGAAATGTTACAAAATAGTTACATATTACAAAACTCACTTAACCTTCGCCAGACCTTAAAATTATATTTAAATAAATTTTCATCTTTTGCATGTCCATGGCAGCATGCTGAACATAAACACGATTGTTAATGGCTGGTAAGTCCACGCGATGGCGCCATCACATAAAAGCCATTTTTGCCATGATGCTTTGCGGTGTACATGGCCTCGTCTGACAGTCGTATCATTTCGCTGGGGGACATTTCCAACATCTGTTCTGCGTTAAACGTGGCAATGCCTATACTTGCGGTGATGCATAAAGACAGTTGCCCAAACTGAAACGCTGAAGATAAGGCATCAAGTAGTTTGCGTGCGATGGTCATCGGTGTTTTTGCATCTTCGATATGGTTGAGCAAAATCACAAACTCATCGCCGCCAAAGCGGGTGACAATATCCGATTGTCGGATAACACGCTGTATGCGCTGTGCCACGCTACGCAGTAATAAATCACCCACCGGGTGGCCATGGCTGTCATTGACTTGTTTAAATCCGTCTAAATCTAAAAACAAAATCGATAGCGGGCACTGTTGTGCATGTGCTTCTTGAATCGCCAAGGGCAGCAGTTCTTCGAGTTTTCGTCTGTTAGGCAGGCCGGTCAGCACATCGTTATGCGCCTCGTTTTTAAGCAATTGCTCCAGCTTCTTGCGTTCGGTGATGTCGCGTAAAAACGAGGTGTAAATCGTATCTTTGTGCGTGTGGATGGCATTGATTTGAAACTCCACCGGAATCCGCAGGCCATCTTTGCGCACTGCTTCAACTTCCAGTCGCTTGCCCACCAACTGCCTGCCTAAGCCCTGACCCAAACTATGAAAGCCCGGCAACTGCACGGCACGCGCCTCTTCCGGAATAATCAATTGGTCTAGCGGCTGGCCTATCGCCTCGGCTTCTGTCCAGCCAAAGGTCGCTTCGGCTTGTTTGTTCCAAGCATTGATGATGCCTGCTTTATCCATACACACATAGGCATCGTTGGCATTATCGAGAATGGTGCGTAGCTCTAGCGCATTGTCTTGCAAGGCATGTTCTGACCGGGTTTTGGCTTCAAAGGCCTGTACCAACGATTGGTGTGCCGCATGCAACGCCGAGGTGCGTGCATGCACTTCGGCCTCGAGGTTGGCTTCTAAGGTTTGCAACGCCAGCTCGGTCTGTTTGGCTTGCTGGATATCGCGCACAATCACATTGAAATAATCCACCTCGCCAGTGGGTAGGCACTGTTTGGTCACAGACAGCGCAATCCACACTACCTCACCGTTCTTTTTAATGTAGCGTTTATCTAACTGATAGCGCGTAATCTTGCCAGCGACCAAGTCATACAGCAGATTCAGGTCTTTGTCTAAATCATCCGGGTGGGTGATGTCTTGAAACGTCAGTTGTTGCAGTTCTTCACGGCGATAGCCAACAATGGCACACAAGGCATCGTTGACCTCACGCCAGCGACCGTCTGGCGCCACCAGTGCCATGCCAATCGGCGCTTGCGAAAACAGGCTATTAAAGCGCTGCGCATGTCGCTGCATCGCCTGTTCGGTCTGCAACAATTGTTCGCGCTGATGTAGGGTTTGCGTGGTGATGGTTGCCAAATCCATTAATGCAGGCAGTGAGGCCTCAGCATTTTGTTTAGGCCGACTATCAATCACGCACAAGGTCCCCAGCGTATGCCCATCCAGACATTTCAGCGGCACCCCAGCATAAAAGCGAATATGCGGTGCATTGACGACCAAATGGTTTTCTTTGAAGCGGTGATCATTGGCAGCATCTGCCACCACTAAGGGGTCGCCAGACTCAATTACATGACTACAAAATGAATATTGGCGGGGTGTTTCACTCAGACTCAAGCCATATTTAGATTTAAACCATTGTCTACGCGCATCGACCAAAGACAGCGCAGACATCGATGTGTCCGTCAGGCTGGCGGCAATGCGTGTGATTGAATCAAAGACCTGTTCTGGTTCGGTATCAAGAATATGTAAAGAATGCAGTTTTTCTAACCGCGCGCGTTCGTTGTTGCCCACTCCCTATGTCCCCCATCGCTCCCAAGTTACGTGCTGCAGATGCACATATTTTTATCGTGATGATTATTTTTATATGTGAAAAATATAGCGCAATTTTTTTGCTTTGCGCACTTTAACGGTGGGCAAGACTGGCAACTAAACAAAACTTTTCATATGGCGGCGGTGTTGTGATGCAAAAAACACAACATCACAGCAAAATCACAGCAAAAAACCGGCTTTTAGTGAAAAAACCCTGAAAAAAATAGGGATTTTGAAGATTTTTATTTGATAAACCGGCTGTTTTGCAATAAAGGTGGGATTGACCAACGCATTAAAAAAAGCAGGCGGGCGCGCTCCATCTATTTCGGCAGAGTCGCACGGAGTCAACGACGGCTCATCAGCACAAGGCCGACTGCCTGATTCACTGCGCCCGCACAGGGATTGTAAGCCAATCGCGTATAATTCACGCCATGTCTTTATCGATTCCGCAAATACTTGCCCATCAGGGCTTTGCGTTTCCGCGCCTGTTGGCGTTTCGGATACTGATGGTGCTGTCCTATCAAATGATGATGGTGGCCATCGGCTGGCATATGTATGAACTCACGCACGACCCGTGGTCACTTGGGCTCATTGGTCTGGCCGAAGTCATCCCCTACATGGGCAGTGCCCTGTTTGCCGGCCATGCGGTAGACCATTATTTCTCGCGGCGCGGTTTTGCCGTGGTCGCGGCTGTGTTTTTGGCGCTGAATGCTGGGTTATTGGTGCTCATAGCCAAACAAACGGTGCCAGCGCCTGCCATGTGGATTTATGCCACGGTGGCGCTCACTGGCGTAGCCCGCGCGTTAATCTCGCCCAGTTACAATACCTTGTTTGCGCTCATTATCCCGCGCGCCTCCATTGCCAAAGCCTCAGGCATAGGCAGCACCATGTTTCAAATGGGCTTGATTGTTGGCCCTGCCATGGGCGGCTTGCTGATAGGCTTTGCCGATAAATCCATCGCCTATGGCCTCTCGGCGCTATGTGCGCTGGGTGCAGCCGCTGCGGCCAGCTCACTCAAGGTCACCGAACAGCGCAGCCATGAGCCCATGCAGGTGTTTGCCAGCATTGCAGAAGGCTTGCGCTTTGTTGGCCGCACGCAAATTGTGCTTAGCGCACAACTGCTCGATATGTTTGCCGTGCTGTTTGGTGGCGCGGTCGCCATGTTGCCAGCGTTTGTGCACGATATATATCAGCTCGGCCCCGAAGCGCTCGGTGTCTTGCGCGCCGCGCCAGCCTTCGGCGCCATCACCACCAGCCTGTGGCTCGCCCGCCATCCGATACATCAACACAGTGGCCGCTGGTTGTTGCTTGCCGTGGCGGGGTTTGGCGGCTGCATGATTGCCTTTGGCCTCTGCCGCAACTATCAACTCGCCATTGGTATCCTCGCGCTCTCTGGCATGATGGATGCCGTGTCTGTCATCTTGCGCCAAACCATCTTGCAACTTGCTACGCCAGACCATATGCGCGGCCGCGTGTCTGCCATTAACGGCATTTTTATCGGCTCGTCTAACGAACTCGGTGCCTTTGAGTCTGGCCTCACGGCTAGGCTCATGGGCTTGGTGCCCTCGGTGGTGTTTGGTGGCGTCATGACACTCGCCGTGGTCGGCATCACCGCCCTCAAAGCGCCCAAATTGCGTGACCTGCATCTCAAGCATTTGCATTAAGCGCCGCCATGCAACAGGCAACCGCCACACCGCTTTAAGCCATGCGCGCACTGGATAGCCTGTTTAACGCCCTGCACCGCTCGCCGTTTAGGCAGCGCTTTAAGCTCAACGCCAAAGACCAAGACTACCTACAGCAAAAAGGCCTCAACCTCGTGCTCACCCATGCCGAGACCTTTATCGCACAACGCCTCGCCCCCGCGCACCCGCCCAACGACGGCCAGCAAACCCCCATGCGCGGCCACCCCGTGTTTGTCGCCCAACACGCCACCGCCACCTGCTGCCGTGGCTGCCTCGCTAAATGGCACCATATCCCCGCCGGGCGGGCGCTGACGTTAGAAGAACAGGCTTATATTGTGGTGGTGATAGAGCGGTGGTTGACGCAAAGATTGACCAGTGAAGCGCTTGGCCAATAAAGAGGGACTTAGGCTTTTTGAAGATTGATTTCGTTGGCAATCAATTCAGCCTGCTTAATGACTGTCTCTGTTGCGAGCACTTCCATGTCAGGTGGGTAGCCATATAGTCTTAAAGTGCGCTTTACAATGACTTTGAGTTTGGCTTTGACACTCTCTTTAATCGTCCAGTCTATGCTCGCGTTTTCGCGCACTTTTTGCAGTAACACAACGGCAAGCTCACGCAGTTTATCTTGTTGCATAAGTTGTTTTGCACTGTCGTTATTGGCAACAGCGGTGTAAAACGCAAACTCCAATGTGCTGAGTTTTAATCGCTCCGCCTCGCTATCACCATGCACAATTTCTTTACTGAGTTTAATCAGCTCATCCATCAATTCGGCGGCAGTGATGATTTTGTTTTGGTAGCGTTTGATGGAGTTTTGCAGCATTTCCATCAAGCTACGGCTTTGTATCAGGTTGGTTTTTTCACGGAGTTTGATTTCTTCATTCAGCAGTTTTTTGAGGACCTCAAGTGCAATATTTTTGTGCTCATGGTTTTTAAGCTCCATGAGAAATTCATCGCTTAAAATCGATATATCAGGTTTTTTGATACCAGCCGCATCAAACACGTCAATTACCTGTTCGCTCACCAAGGCTTGGTCTATCACTTGGCGTATGGTCGTTTCAATCGCTTCATCT
>JAIXZQ010000203.1 GCA_027489475.1 Methylophilus sp. | reverse complement strand
TAAAGATGTCACTGCGGGTTTTAATCGCCATAACAATTTCTTCTAGGCTGGCATTGCCAGCGCGTTCACCCAAACCGTTGATGGTGCACTCAACCTGTCGCGCGCCATTCATCACGGCGGCTAAAGAGTTTGCAACGGCCATGCCCAAGTCATTGTGGCAATGGGTAGACCACACCACTTGATCCGCGCCTTTGACCCGCTGAATCAAGGTAGCAAAGCGCTCACCCCACACCGCAGGGATGCTGTAGCCCACGGTATCTGGTACGTTAATCGTCTTGGCTCCGGCAGCAATCACCGCCTCAAACACGCGCACCAAAAAATCAATCTCGGAGCGCACCGCATCTTCGGCCGAAAACTCAACATCGTCGGTATACTCGCGCGCCCACTTCACCGCTTGTACTGCGCGCTCGACCACTTGGTCTTCGCTCATGCGCAGTTTGTTTTCCATATGGATTTTGCTGGTAGCGATAAAGGTGTGGATACGCCCTTTGGCCGCATGTTTGATAGCCTCACCTGCGCGTCTGACATCGTTTTCGCTGGCACGCGCCAATGAACACACGGTCGAGGTTTTAATCACTTTGGCGATTTCTGAAATCGCCTCAAAGTCGCCCGGGCTGGCCGCTGCAAAACCGGCCTCAATCACATCCACACCAAGTTTTTCGAGTTGGCGGGCAATACGGATTTTTTCCTCTTTGGTCATCGCCGCGCCTGGGCTTTGTTCGCCATCACGCAACGTGGTATCAAAAATAATAATGTGGTCCATGCAGATTCCTTACTGTAAGCGATGAATTTTACCCGCTTGTCTGCCACTTGACCACCACGACCGCGGCGCGACATGGCTGCCTATCCGACTCGCCAGCGCTCGCTCATCCGCCGTGCTGACGGGGCTACAAACCGAATGTACGCATAAAAAAACGCGCTTAACAGCGCGTTTGTGCAGGGGCTGAGGTAGATGATGCATCCACTGCCTACTTTAAGACTGTTACATACGTTCACGTAGCCAGATGTAGTAGCCTGACAGCGCGTAGACAAACACGACGCTAAACAACACTTCTGGCGGACTATATGAAATCAGCACAAAGGCCAGTACCACCGCGAGAATGGCCACAAACGGCACAGAATGTCTGAGGTTGATGTCTTTGCCACTGTAAAATTTCAAATCAGAAACCATAGAGCCGGCGGCAAACACGGTTAAAAACCAAGCAATCCATTTCACTTTGAGTGCGCCAAAAAAGATTTCTCGGCCATCGATGTTGTACTCGTAGGACACCCATACAAATCCGGCCAACAACGCCGCAGCGGCAGGACTGGGCAAGCCCTGAAAAAAACGCTTGTCTTGAAACGGGTCATCCAGCTTGGTATTAAAGCGGGCGAGGCGAAGCGCAGCACAAGCGCAGTAAATAAACGCCGCAATCCAGCCCAGTTTATTCATCGGCTGCAATGCCCAGACATACATGATGAGCGCTGGGGCTACGCCAAAAGACACCATATCGGCCAAGCTGTCATACTCGGCCCCAAACGCACTTTGGGTGTTGGTCATACGAGCGACGCGACCATCCAGCCCATCCATAACCATGGCAATAAATATCGCAATCGCCGACTGTTCAAAATGCAGATTCATCGCCTGCACAATGGCGTAAAAGCCACCAAACAAAGAAGCGGAAGTAAACAAATTGGGCAACAAATAAATGCCACGCTGACGCAAGCTGGTGTGTTGCTCACGTTTGGAGGGGCGATGTGGGGTTTCAACCATACAAGACTTTTTGCGGATGTCGGGATATCGGCATTGTTGCGGGCTACGCCAAAAATTGCAAGCTTCACCGCGTGCCATGTCACGCTTGTATGATGCGCAAAGGGGTTACGCCCTTGGCCAGACTGCCAGCAGGCAGGCCAGTGGGTGGGCTGTGATACCATAGCGGTTTCGTTTTTGTCGACAGCGCATGCAGTTTTCATTACACACCACTGACGATTTAGCCAGACGTGGCACCCTCCATCTGCCCCATGGCGAGGTACAGACGCCAGCCTTTATGCCGGTGGGCACCTACGGCACCGTCAAAGCCATGTCGCCGCAAGAGCTGCATGAGATGCAGGCACATATTGTGTTGGGCAACACCTTTCATTTGTGGCTACGGCCAGGCTTGGATGTGATTGCGGCACATGACGGCTTGCATCGCTTTATGGGCTGGACACAGCCGATTTTGACCGACTCCGGCGGCTTTCAAGTCTGGAGCCTAGGCGATTTGCGCAAAATCAGTGAGGCCGGTGTGAAGTTTAAATCGCCGATTAACGGGGACAGTTGTTTTTTAACCCCTGAAGAATCCATGCGCATACAGCGGGTACTCAATAGCGACATTGTGATGATTTTTGACGAATGTACGCCCTACCCAGCCAGTCATCAAGACGCCAAGCAATCCATGGAACTGAGTCTGCGCTGGGCGCAACGCAGCCGCAACGCCTTTAATGTCTATCAAGCCCGCAGCCTGAGCGACACCCTGTTGCTGCAAGGGGGGCCACAAGAGGTCGAAGCCTTGCATCAGGACAGCCAGCCAGTCACCGGCAATGCCTTGTTTGGCATTATTCAGGGGGGCATGTATGAAGATTTGCGCGATATTTCGCGCCAAGGACTGGAGGCAATAGGCTTTGATGGCTATGCGATTGGCGGCTTATCGGTCGGCGAACCGAAAGAAGATATGTTGCGTATCCTCGCCCACACCGCACCGCAAATGCCAGTGAATAAGCCGCGCTATTTGATGGGCGTGGGCACCCCTGAGGATTTGGTGGATGCAGTGAGCTATGGCGTGGATATGTTTGACTGCGTGATGCCCACCCGCAATGCCCGTAATGGCTGGCTGTTCACGCAATATGGCGATGTCAAAATTAAAAACGCCAGCTATAAATCCGACCTGCGTCCGCTGGATGAAGAGTGCAGCTGCTACACCTGCCAGCATTTTAGCCGCGCTTATTTGCACCATTTACACCGCATCGGCGAGATTTTGGGCGCACGATTAAACACCATCCATAACTTGCATTATTACCAAGTCTTGATGCAGGGTATGCGTGCGGCGATTGAAGAACAGCGCTTTGCCGCCTTTAAGCGCGACTTTGCGCGCAAACGTGGCGAAAAACGCTAAGTCCGCGTTAATCCACACAGACACTGCCTGCGACTGGGGATGGCGAACCGTCATCCCTTGGCCATCTCTGCTTGCCCACCTCTGCTCGCTGCCTGCACCATATCAGGGTGCGTCATTTATTCTCTGGCTGCCTGTGCTAGAATCGCGAGTTATTTCGTTGATGGAAGCAGGAACACTTAACTATGTTTATCAGTCAAGCCTATGCCGCTGGCACCCCCGCGAATGACCTTATGAGCTTTTTGCCCATGGTGGTTATTTTTGTACTGTTTTATTTCATGCTGATTCGTCCGCAAGTCAAACAGGCCAAACAGCACAAAGCCATGCTAGAAACGCTCAAAGCAGGCGACGAAGTGGCCACCACCGGCGGTATTGTCGGCAAAGTCACCAAAGTCAGTGAGCAATTTGTCAGCGTCGAAATCGCTGCCAATACCGTGGTGCATGTGCAAAAGCATACTGTGCAGACAGTACTGCCGGCTGGCACTTTAAAATCGATTTAATCCATCATCATCAATGGCTAATCATCCACTTTCAGGTAAGCAGGACTTGCCTGAACTACTGAGCAAGGGTTTGCTATGAACCGTTATCCCCTCTGGAAATTCGTATTAATCGGGGCCATCATTGTTATCGGCCTGTTGTATACGATTCCTAACTTTTTTGGTGAATCTCCGGCCGTGCAAGTCAGTCCGGCAAAAACCTCGCTCAAGCTGGATGACAGCTTGCTACGCAAAGTTGAAGACAGCCTGAAAGCGGCCAACGTCCCGATTGATGGCCTGTTTATGGATGCCAGCGGGATTAAAGTGCGCTTTGCCAACACCGACACACAACTGCTGGCCAAAGACACCTTGGTGGCCAGTCTCGGTAAAGACTACACTGTGGCGCTCAATCTGGTGCCGCAAACCCCACAATGGTTGCAAAGCTTAGGCGCCAAACCGATGTACTTGGGGTTGGACTTGCGTGGTGGCGTACACTTTTTGTTACAGGTGGACATGAAGGCCGCGCTGGACAAAGCCACGGAGAGTACCGTGGGCGATTTCCGCATGGCGTTGCGCAAAGAAAAAATCAATTATTTCGGCATCGAGCGTCAAGGCCAAGTGGTGATTGTGCGTTTTGAATCTGAAGCTGAAGCGACCAAAGCACGCAATCTACTGGCCAAAGATTACAGCGACCTGACCTACAAACTGTCTGGCAGTGACAAGGCGTTTCAACTGAGTGCCAGCATGAGTGTGGTGGCACAAAAACGCATTCAAGATTTTGCGCTCAAGCAAAACCTGCAAACCCTGCATAACCGGATCAATGAGTTGGGCGTGGCTGAGCCCATCGTACAACAACAAGGCATAGACCGGATTGTGGTGCAATTGCCTGGGGTACAAGATACCGCCAAAGCCAAAGAAATTTTAGGCCGCACGGCGACTTTAGAAATCCGCATGGTGGATGATGACAAGTCTGATCCAGCCACCTTGCAAAAAGCGCAAAGTGGCCAAGTGCCATTTGGCGATGAACTGTTTAATGACCGTGAAGGCCGCCCCATTTTGGTGAAAAAGAGTGTGGTATTGACCGGCGACCGTATCACTGATGCAGGCCCCGGCGTTGACAGCCGAAACGGCGCCTCTGTGGTGAACGTGACCTTGGATGGCCGCGGCGCGGGCATCTTTAAAAATGTCACCCGCGAAAACGTCGGCAAACGCATGGCGATTTTGCTGATAGAAAAAGGCAGCACCGAAGTCATTACCGCACCGGTCATCAACGAAGAGATTGGTGGCGGTCGGGTGCAAATCTCAGGCATGGCCAATGCGCAAGAAGCCACAGACATTTCGTTGCTGTTGCGTGCTGGGGCGTTGGCAGCGCCGATGGAAATCATTGAAGAGCGTACCGTTGGCCCCAGCATGGGGGAAGAAAACATTAAACGCGGTGTGCACTCAACCCTGTGGGGCTTTGCCGCCATCGCGGTCATGATGTTGGTCTACTACCTGATTTTTGGCGGCGTTTCTGTGATGGCGTTGGGGGTCAACCTGCTATTGCTGGTGGCGATTTTATCTATGCTGCAAGCCACCCTCACCCTGCCTGGCTTGGCGGCGATTGCGCTGGCACTGGGCATGGCGATTGACGCTAACGTGCTGATTAACGAACGGATTCGTGAAGAGCTGCGCAATGGCAACACGCCGCAAGCCAGTATTCATGCGGGCTATGACCGTGCGTTTGACACCATTTTGGACTCCAATGTAACGACACTGATTGCTGGTTTGGCCTTGTTTATGTTTGGCACCGGCCCGATTAAAGGCTTTGCCGTGGTGCACGTGCTGGGCATTCTGACATCGATGTTTAGCGCCGTGCTGGTATCACGCGCGTTGGTCAATCTGTTGTATGGCTATCGCCGCAAAATTGAGCGGTTGCCGATTGGCTAATCGTCCCGTTGACCTGTCTGCTGACTAGACTCTGCCGCTTGTGAGAACACATTATGGAATTATTTAGAATTAAAAAAGACATCCCGTTTATGAGTTACGGGCGTCTCACCACCTCAAT
>JAIXZQ010000100.1 GCA_027489475.1 Methylophilus sp. | reverse complement strand
CGTTATTGTCGGAAATTGGCAGCGGCAGTAATTGGGAGAGTGCCCATTAAGGCGCACGCCTATCGCCATATACAAGCGGCTAACGCAGTCTATACAAACCGAAACTTGCGCCCTTAACTAAACAACAAGCCAGCCTGCGCGGGCTAGTGGCGCCTTTAAGCCTGTGCGCTGGCATACACCACCTTGCCAGTCTGGCCTTTTTTTGCAAGATACATGGCGCTGTCTGCCTGCGCGAGCAAGGCCTCAAAGGCCGGTAAATCCTGTGGCCATCCATATGCCACGCCGATACTGCACCCGACCTGCACCTGCTCACCCGTATGCAGTCTGATGGGCTGACGTATGGTGTCTAACAGCTTGTCCGTGATGGCAGACACCAATGCTTCTGGGGATTCATGCGCCACCTCGCCTGTCGCACTAGGGCGTCCGTCAGCCGGGGCATTAAAGCGCAACAAAATCACAAATTCATCGCCGCCATAACGACATATCGTATCTTGCGCACGCAAGCACTTGGGCAACCGTTGCGACAAGGTCACCAACACTTCATCGCCCGCCACATGCCCTAGACGGTCGTTCACTGGCTTAAAGCCATCCAGGTCCAAAAATAGCACGATGATCCCGCGCTGGGTAAATTGCGCGGCTGGTTCGCTGATGATGCCACGCATCATACTCAGCAATCCGCGCCGGTTAAACAGCCCAGTCAGCGGGTCTTCGGTTAGCAACCGCTCCAGCGCAGTTTGCTGACTGCGGTATAGGGTCATATCGGTTAAAAAGCTGATAAAAAACGGGTGCTGCTGCTCGATGACACGGGTGAGTGCTATGCGTAGCGGAAACCGATGGCCATCGGCATGCACACCTTCACGCTCGCTGATTACTCTATCCGCACTGTCCTCTTGTCTGCGCTTGCGGGGCGTACTGAGTTGCCGCCAACCGGGAATGATGTGTTGAATCGAGCGACCAATGACGCGTTGTGCTGGATAGCCAAACATGCCTTCAAATGCGCGGTTAACCATGTCTATCTTGCCCTTGGCATCGGTGATGACAATGGCGTCCATCGCATTTTGAAAAATCACCCGCATTTGGTGCTCTTTAAATTGCAGCTCGCGTGCCAACTGTCTTTGTTTGGCCAGCAGACTCATGGCCATGACCGCGCCTATCAATGTCATGGCTCCTAAGGTCACTAGGGTAGATAAATACCAACGGTCTATGCTGGGGACGGGGGTTGCAAACTCCGGCACACCGGTGAATTGTGCGGCGGCCATGCCCACATAATGCATCAGGGTGATGGCTGCGCCCAACACGCTGCCGGTAATCAGCTTGCGCCAATAGCGTAAGCGCTCAAAGCGGGCTAAGCGTTGTCTAACCCACAGCGCCAGCACCGACAACAACACCGCCACCACCACCGACAGCACTACCCACCCTCGCTGAAAGCTGAGCAAGGCCGAAGTGCGCATGGCCAACATGCCGCTGTAATGCATCACGCCTATGCCCGCACCAATAATACTGCCCCCCAGCCATAGGTGGCGCGGCTGATGTTGCGGGTGGCTGATCCAATGCATGGCTGCCCAAGAGGCGACAAATGCAGGCAGGATGGAAATGAGGGTCAGACGGGGTTCGTATTGAATGGTGGCACACAACTCAAACGCCAACATACCAATAAAGTGCATGCTCCAAATCGCGGCGCCCAATGCCACTGCGCCGCCCAACATCGCCATGCGACGATCATGCTGACGCTCAAATTGGTGTGCCACATCGGCCAAATGCATGGCCAGCACCGACGCCAGCACAGCAATAAAATAGGACAAAGCCACCATCCAGCCCTGATAGCGGGACAGTAAGACCACACTCCCAGGAGCTAGCCCGTCGAGCATGGTATGTCAGGGTGGATACTGTGTGCTTTTGCAGCAGTCGCAGTCATAGTGCCCCCTATATAGGTTGTCGCACCCATTTAGCGCGCATGGATGCCAAGGTTGAGTGATGCGCAGTGTCAATCAAGCCAGCGTTTAGCTGCATCACATGACACGCGCACGAAAGCTCATAAATGAACTACGGCAAAATTTTTCAATCTTGAAGGCTAGTCAACCATGCATCATGCCCCTGCTGGTATCATGCTGTGCAAAGCTGTTGCCCACAACCCCCAAATGCGTAAATAAATATGAAGTCCATCGGTATCTACATCATTGGTGACGAAATTCTGTCGGGTAAGCGTCAAGACGCCCATTTTGCAAAAGTCATCAGCCTACTTTCAGCGCGCGGGCTCAGCCTGTCATGGGCCCATTTTCTCGGTGACATTCCAGAACACATTACCGCACATTTGCGTGCCAGCATGGCACGTGGTGACATTGTGTTTAGCTTTGGGGGCATAGGCGCAACGCCAGACGACCATACCCGCCAGTGTGCCGCGGCAGCCGCTGGGGTGCCTATTGAGCGACATGCTGAAGCGGTGGCCAATATCGAGGCGCAATATGGCGAAACGGCTTATCCCAAACGCGTCTTGATGGCTGACTTTCCGCAAGGCAGTGCCTTGATTCCTAACCCAGTCAATCGGGTGGCAGGCTTTAGCCTCAATGAACACTATTTTGTGCCGGGCTTTCCTGAGATGGCGCACCCCATGGTGGAATGGGTGTTAGAAACGTATTACCCAGCGCTGTTTCACAGCCGTGATTATCTAGAACAAAGCATTGTGGTGACTGAAGCCGGTGAGAGCGATTTGATTGATCTGATGAATAGCCTGCTGAGCGCTTATCCTACGCTCAAGCTGTTTAGTTTGCCGCGCACCAATCAGCGGCGAACCACTGAAGTCGGTCTCAAAGGGCCGAGCGAGGCGGTCTATGCAGGTATGCAGGCGCTCAAGCAAGGCGTATCCGCGTTGGGCTATCCGTGGGTAGAAGTCCCCCCGCAGGCTTAACTGACTGGCATAAACTCCGACTGACACTGACCATGCGACCCACCAACCACTGCAGTCATGCACCACTCACAGACTGACAACACGATGGACTGCCGACCGCACTGTGGCGCATGTTGTATCGCGCCTTCTATCAGCAGCCCGATTCCGGGGATGCCAGACGGCAAACCGGCCGGGGTGCCGTGCATACAACTGGATAGCGACCTGCGTTGCAAATTGTTTGGACAGCCATCGCGTCCGGCCTGCTGCGCAGGATTGCAACCCGCCTTAGACATGTGTGGCGACACACGCACCTATGCGCTGGTCTGGCTAACGACCTTAGAGCATGCGACCCGCCCTCATCATGATACGAGCCAGTGATGTTGTCGCTACATTAAGGTTGGCGATAGACCCAACGCATCATCAGCACACCCACCAGCACCATAGGCAGACACAACCACTGCCCCATACTCAACCCCAGAGACAGCAAGCCGAGAAAGCTGTCGGGCTCACGTGTAAATTCCACCAAAAAGCGTGCACTGCCATAGCCCAGCAAAAACAAGGCTGAAACTGCGCCGATTGGGCGTTTTTTGCCTGCAAATGTCCAAAGCAAAATAAAAAGCACCACACCTTCAAGCAGCATTTCATACAGCTGTGAAGGATGCCGTGCCAAGCGATCTACGGCAGGAAACACCATGCCCCAATCCGCCTGTGTGGGGCGTCCCCACAGCTCGCCATTGATAAAGTTGCCCAAACGGCCAGCGCCCAAGCCAATCGGGACCAAGGGCGCGACAAAGTCCATCAGTTGTAGCCAGCGCACGCCGCGTCGACGGGCAAACAGCGCCATCGCCAGCATGACCCCAATAAAGCCGCCATGAAACGACATGCCGCCCTGCCACAAGGCCACGATTTCGAGCGGATGTTGCCAGAAATAAGCGGGCTGATAAAACAACACATAGCCCAGACGGCCGCCAAACACCACGCCCAGCGCGATGTAAAACAACATGTCATCTGGATCTTGCGCTCGCCATGGGCTATTTGCGTCCAAGGCCTTCAGACGCTTGACCTGCCACTGTCCAAGCCACAAGCCGCCAAAAAAGCCCACCAAATACATCAAGCCATACCAGTGTATGCCAAACGGCCCAAGTTGCAGGGCCACAGGATTAAAGCCAGGATGCGTAAACATAGGCAACACACTCGATGAAAAAAACGGCATTATACCCCCGGCGCGCTTATCCGCTCCCGCCTGCTTCCGCATGAGAGGGTTCAGGCAACTGGCGAACTGCCAGCAAGCTGATACAGGCCACCAGTGACAAATAGGCCCCCACCCAGGGCAAGCCCCCCTGCTGCACCAACGCTTGCGCAATGGCCGGGGCACATGACGCACCCAAAATGCCTCCGAGTTGATAGCTAAGCCCCGCCCCGCTGTAGCGCACAGGAACGGGAAATAGCCCTGGCAAAAAAGCACCCATGGGCGCAAAGGTCAAGCCCATCAAAAACAAGGCGGCAAATAAAAAAGCCAATATCAGCCCGATCTGACCACCGGCTAAGGCCGGTGCCAATAGCGCGCCCAACACAATCGCCAGCGCTTGCCCCAACATCATGACTGGGCGACAGCCGACACGGTCGGACCAACTGGCGGCCAGTGGCGTCGCCAACGCCATGCCTAGCACCGCCACACAGAGCAGACTTAAAAACACAGGCCGAGAAATATGCAAAGTAGTGGTGCCGTAATTCAGGCAAAACACGGTAGCCAAATAAAACAGTTGATAGCAGACAGCCATGGCCAACGCCCCCAATAGCAAGGTGTGGGCATGCGGTTTAATCAGGGCTTTGAGCGGCCAGCGATGCACAGACTGCGCTTGCTGGGCGCGGGAAAATACCGGAGTTTCGGCCAGACGACTCCGTACAAACCAGCCAATGACCACCAGCACAGCACTGGCCAAAAACGGCACGCGCCAGCCCCATTGCATAAACTGCGCCTCCGTCAGCCCCAAACTCAATAGCAAAAAAGTCAACGTCGCAAAGAAAAAGCCGACCGCGGGGCCGAGTTGCGGAAACATGCCATACCAGCTGCGCTGCTGGGGCGGGGCATACTCAGTGGCCAGACACGCCGCCCCTGCCCATTCACCGCCCAGACCGATGCCTTGCGCAACCCGTAACACACACAACAAGATCGGCGCCCAGACACCAAGAACGGCATACGCTGGTAACACGCCGATGAGAAAAGTGGCGCTCCCCATCACCAGCAATGAGGTCGCCAACGTCGATTTACGTCCAATCCGATCGCCAAAATGGCCAAACAACAGCGCGCCTAACGGTCTGGCAATAAAGGCCAGCCCAAACGTCAACAAGGCTTGTAATGACTGCATGGCTGGGGCGCTGGCAGGAAAAAACACCTGTCCGATGACCAACGCAGCGGCCATGGCGTAAATATAAAAATCATAAAACTCGATGGCCGTGCCAATAAAACTGGCAAAAGCAATCTGTTTGAGGCTGGGAGCGGGGTGGGCATGAGGCGCTTGCATAACGGCATCTTACGGCGCGGCACTGGCTTTGCCTAGCCTGACCGTTGCACAAAGCTCACCGCGCGCGTTACATAGTCAGAGGTGGGAACGGGCAAAGGCGCGGTGTCCATAGCCGCACCCCAAGTCACCACCCCCCCTCTTGTG